>JABCYT010000067.1 GCA_013290035.1 Alphaproteobacteria bacterium | reverse complement strand
CGTGCTGGCCTGCCTGGTCGGCGTGCTGGTGATGCTGCAGGCCTACGTCTTCACCGGGATGGTCATTCACCCCTAGTGCGGCGCAATTTCCCCGGCCGGTCAGCCGGCCGGGGCAATGTTGACGATCTCCATCGATTTGATCTCGTCGGGCTCGCCGGCATAGATCACCAGCGCCTCGGTCTCGCTGCTGATCATGGCACTGTGCGGCTGGCCCTTGGGATTCAAGCCGTAGCCGCCCGATCCCTGTGCCCGCTGTCCGCTCTTGGTGCTGCGGCCGCCTTGCAGCGAGAAGATGTGCTCGTCCGACAAGGCTGTCGCCACGATCTTGATAAGCTTGCCGGGCGGCGGCGAGAACTTGACCAGCCAGGCGATGCCGCCACCGTCGGCACGGCGATCGCTCAGCACCTTGAGCTGCACGACATCCTTGCCGTCATGCACGGCGGCCGGCCCGTAGAACGCCACCGCGGACGCCCATTCCATCGCCGTGTAATCGACATGCGTCGAAGCCATGACATCCTCCCGAGGAATTACCGAGGCCGGATCCTATCGACCGGCTGCTGACAGCGTCCTGTCAGCAGCGTGCCTTTGGCTCTCCGCGGGCTAGCGCTCGTATCCAGGCTTGCCCATCTTGGACGCGGTGCCCGCGGGCCCGCCGGCGACGGCCTGCGGCGGCGGCTCGACAGACGTGAGGCCGTTGCGCACCAGTTTCACGCCTTCGATCGCACAGGCAAGCGCCTCGGCTCTCTGCATGTCGGCGTAACACTGCACGCTGCCGCTCAACGTGACTTCACAGTCTTTCACCTCGACCGTGACGCTGCTGGCGTCGAGCCCCTTCTCCAGCGCGAGCTGGCGAAGGATCCGCTCTTTGACGCTCGCGTCGGAATGTCGATAGCCGGCGGGCTCGCGCGCCTCCAGCGCATCTTCCTCCGCCGTGGCGGTGCGAGAAGTATCGGCCATGCGCAATCTCCCTGGGTTCCTGCGAACCAACGGACAAATCAGGAACGGGTTGCCTTGCCTTTTCGCGGGCGACTCCCCGGGCGGCCGGCCTTGCCGCGGGCGGCAGCCTCCACGACGGGCAACTTACGGTCGCCGTCGTTCACCCGGCCGGGCTCGATGAAGGAAACCGGATCGCTCGCCGGGAAACTGTCCTCAAGGGCCTGGTCGAGCTTGTCGTCGACCTTGGCTTTGAGGGTCTGGTGGGCTTTGGCGGGCATGTCCCTCTCCGATGTCGGGGCCGACAGGCTCGTGCAGATGTGGGTCGTGCCGCCACAAATGCCAGAGCAACAAACGTCCGCCGCCGGTCATTATTGGCGCATGCCCAAGGCAACCCGCAAAAAGACCGCCGCCAAGACCGCCAAAGGCGAGTTGCGCAAGCTGTTCGGCAAGGACAAGGCTACGCGGGCCGCGAGAGCTCTTAGCTGTGGGGCAGTTCAAACAACTGGCGGATCCGGGCAACCAACCCTGGAACCGCAGCCATCGCCGCAGTCCTCTCCTTGTCGCTGAGCAGGGCCTGTCCCCGTTTGGCGCGGCGTGAAAGGGTGATGCTGACTTCGTCGGCAATGCTCGGCCGGTCGTGCACGAGTTTGGCCAGCGCCGCCTGCTCGACTTCGTAGACGACGACGGCCGTCAGTGCCTTAATAGTTCCTTCCTCACACGAACCGGTAAACAGTCCATCTTCGCCAAAGTAGTCGCCGGGCGCGAGGCGGCTCAGTTCGACCTCCCGGTCCTGCTCGTGGCGCGAAACGACGAGCACGCCGCTGCGAATGATCATAAGGGATTTCATATTGGCGTCCTGCTCGACCACCAGATCGCCCTTGCGGTAAGTCCGTCGCGTCATCGTTGCGGCGAGCGCTTCTTTTTCATCCTCGGTCAAGGCTACGAACAGGGGAACCGCATCGAGGAGCCTGAACGCCGTGCTTCGCGGTGCCCGGGCAGGTCCCGCCTGGGGCGGAGCGGCAAACACCGCCGAAGCCTGCCGGGACGGAGCGAGCGCCAACCCGGCTGCTTTCGAATGGCGGTAGATCAGGTCGTAGACCTCGTGCTTGACCGTCGAAGCAGTCCCAAAATCCCTGACGCTGAACGACAGCTCGAACTCGATCGCTTGCGCATCCAGCGATATGATCACGACAGAAGGAGCAGGCACCGCGACGACGGAAGTGGTGCTCAAGAGCACGTTTTGCATGACATCCGAAATGGCCGAGGGCGCCGTCGTCGGCATCATGCGGATATGAAGCGTCACCCCGTGGTTCCGGCTGGGACTGCTGAGATTCGTGAACCGGGCCTTCGCCAGCACACTGTTGGGCAGCACGACGAGATCGTTCGAACCATTGAGGAGATGGGTCGCCCGCCAATTGGTCTCGACGACCGTTCCTGCGATGCCGTCATCCAGCACGATCCAGTCGCCGACTGCGTAAGGCCGGCTGAGATTGAGGGCTATGCCGGAAAAGACGTCGGACAGCGTGCTCTGCAATGCCAGGCCGAGGATGATCGCGAAGACACCCGATGTGGCGATCAGGGTTCCCACCGGCGCGCCGAATACGTAGGCGACGACCGACAGCCCGGCGCCGAGATAGATCGTGCCGATAAGAAGGTCCTGTATCAGGCGACCCCGGCGCGGCAGCCGTTCGAAGATCAGGAACACGCGAACGCAGGCGATCAGCACCCAGGCCGCGTTGGTCCACCAGATGATCTTCGACAGGGCGACGAAAACCCGCTCGAAGGCTGGCGTGTCGGCGGGAGCGAGTTCGTAGGGAATGATGTCGTAGTGGAGCAGCAGGACGGTCAGCGCCACGAAGAACGTGACCTGGACGATCAGGCGCCGGGCCGGATAATGACGCAGCAGGACATGGGTGAGAAGCGCGCCGACCAGGGCCAGCAATCCGGTCTGCACGAACGGATCGGCGGCCAACTCCTTCATGTTCAGGTCGCTGATCATCGCGGCAACCACACGGTCATGCCCGGCTGAAGACCCTCGGTTGCGGCAAGCGGATCAAGCCTCAGGCGGAAGCTGTTGAGGTCATGGTCGCCGACGGCGCGGGCGGCCTGCCAGGTGGCGAACTCGCCCAGCGCCCTGAGCTCGGTGACGCGCGCGGCGATGGCGCGGCCGTCGTTCGTGCCGAGCGTCACGTCGCTTCCGACGGTCAATTTGCCCAAGGAATCCTCGCGCAGCGTGAAGGCGAACCAGCGTTCGGTGCCCACTTCCAGGGTCAGCACCGGCTTGCCGATCGGAACGACTTCGCCCAGCTCGGCGACCAGCACGCCAACGGTGCCGTCGACCGGCGCCGAAAGCCGCGTCTTGTCGAGCTTGGCCTGCAGGTCGGCGACGGTCGCCTCGGCCAGGGCTACCTTGGCAGCGGCCAGAGCGCGCTCCTCGGCGATCGGTCCGGCAACAGCGGCGGCGTGCGAGGCGCGCTTGAGCGCCAGGTCGGCGTTGGCCTTGTCCAGCGAGGCCGTGCTCTCGTCGAGCTCCTGGCGGCTGGCGAAGTTCTTGGCGGCGAGGTCGACGGCGCGCACATGCTGCTGCTCGGCCAACAGCTGGTTGGCCTCGGCGGTTTGCACGTCCTTGGCCATGATCGCGACCTCTTCGGCGCGCACACCGACGTAGACATTGTCTCGGTCGGCGCGGGCGCTGGCGGCCGCGGCCTTCGCCTCGCCCAACGACGCAGCGAGCTCGGGATTGTCGAGCACCGCGAGAAGCTCGCCTTTGTGAACCGATTGGCCGGCATGAACGGGGAGCGACACCAAGCGCCCGGAAATCTCCGGCGCGATGCGGATCTCGGTCTCGCGCACCATGCCGGCAATCGGCGGCGCCGCGACCGGCTGCTGCATGAGGAACGCGACGAGCGCGGCGACGACGATTGCCGCGACGACGCCCCCCAGGATCAAGCTTCTTTTACGCCGCTCGTGCATCGGCAGTTCCTTCGGCGGCGCCGAGGCGCCACGCGGCCAGGACGGCAAGCATGCCGTAGAGCAGGACAAGGCCCCAGAGTACGACCCAGTCCCGGAAGACGTCGTTCAGGCTCGCGCCCATCTGATTGATGCGCACCAGGCCGTCGATCGCCGATGTGCTGGAAAAGATGTACCTCACCGCCTGCAGGTAAGGCGGAATGGCTTCCACCGGCCACGACACGCCGACCAGGAACAATAGCGGCAGGCTCGAGGCGATGAACAGCAGCACCGCGGTTTCACGCCGCCTGAACCACATGCCGGCAAACTGGCCGAAGAAGCTGACGGAGAGGATGAAGGGTATCAGCATCGCCAGAAGGTCGAGCACGTGCGCGGTGGCGGAGAAGCCGTAGATGCGCGGCAGCACGACCAGGAACAGCACGGCGCCGGGCAGGGCCAGGAGAAGATGGGCAAGACCCTGGCCCAGCACCGCGGAAACGGCGCCGCGCCGGCGGCGCGCGCTCGACCCGCCCTGCTGGAAGGCGAGGCCCGCGATCGTCGCTGATCCCATGAGCACCGTCTGCTGCAGGATCAGCATGAAAGCCGCCGGCACGATGTAGCTGGCGTAGCCGCCCGTGGGATTGAACAGCGGCTGGTTCAGCACCTCGACCGGCGAGCTTTTGACCAGGGCGGCGCGGTACAGGCTGCCGTCGCGTCGTGCCTCACGCGACAGCAGCTGGGCCGTCGCCTCGCCGGTCGCATCGAGGATGCCCTCCAGTGCGCGACTGCGGACCAGGAAATAGGCCGCGTCGACATAGGCCGGCAGGCGCGCCCGGCGTCCGGCGAAAACATCGCGCTCGATGCCGGCCGGTATATCGACGATGGCGAAGACCTCGCGCCGCGCCAAGGCATCCTGCGCCTCGGCGAGCGTATTGGCCCGCACCGCCACCTGCAGCGCCTCCGAGACGTCGAGAGCCTGGATGATGGTGCGGCTGAGCTCGGTCGAATCGCTGTCGACCACGGCAATCGGCACCTTGCGGATGAGCTGGCCGAGATAGGGTTGGGGATAGAGCACGCCGTACAGCAGAGGCGCCAGCACGAAGAGGCCGAACGCCCCCCGATCGCCCAGCACGCGGCGGTATTCCTCGGCAAAGGCGCCGACGATGCCAGGTCGCGCCGATCCTTCGTCCGGGCCCGCCTCTTCCTGCGGCGGCCGCCAGGTGCGCGCGACAAGGCGCAGGCGCAGGAGGGCGAGACCGAAGAAGATCAGCGCCAGGCCGGCAACGGCGGCGAACGGCTCGAGCGAGACGACAGGCGGCACGCCGCGCGCCGCCTGGTCGAACAGGACCTGGAGGTGCCAGCGCAACGGCAGCAACGCGCCCCAGACCAGCGGGAAACCGCTCATGCCCACGAGCGGAAAGCCGACGCCAGCAAAGCCGAAGGCCGGCGAACAGACGATGGCGGTGAGCGAGAGACCGAAGGCGAGGTTGCGCACGAGAAGCTGGAACAGCGCGCCGAGCGACAGGTAGGCCGCGATCATCAGGCAGGATGAAGCGGCCAGCAGCACGGCGCTGCCGGCGAACGGCACCTGGTAGGCGCCATGCATGGTGACGGCCTCGACCACCAACATCAGCGCGAAGATGCCGAAATAGGGTGCAAGTTTGCCGACCAGCGCGGTGAGGGCACTGCCGCCGGCGGCTTCCATCCATTCGCCAAGGCTGCGCGTGCCGAATTCCGATCCGACGGCGTAGCCCGCCGCAATGGCGGTCACGATGTGCAGGACGGTCGGCAGGAGCGCGCGCAGCAGGAACTGGCCGTAGTTCAGCGCCGGATTGGTCAGCACATACTGTTCCACGTCCAAGGCGCTTGGCGAGTAGCCCGCCGGGCCCGGCACCTTTGGCAAGTCGGCCGTACCGGCCTGGACCGCCGAGGCGAGCGCCGCCGAAGCGATGTTGCCAGGCGTCAAATACTGCTTGTTGTAGAAGATCACGATCTGCGGCCGTTTGCCGTCGGCGATGTCACGCTCGAGGTAGCGCGGCAGATAGACCGTCGCGATCGCCTCGCCGGAGCGAACGGCGTGCATCGCGGCGGTCAGGTCCGTGGACCGCCGGGTCACGCTGACATTGGGCGCCGCGTTCAGCGCCTGGACGTAGAGCATCGAGGTCTGCGTCATGTCGCGGTCCACGACATCGACCCGAAGGTCGCGCACCACCGCATTGCTGAAGGTGAGCGACAGGACGGCAAAGGCGATCAGCGGCACGCCTACGGTGAGCAGCAAGGCGACGCGGTCGTGCCAGATCCACCGGGCTTCGCGCACCGCGACGCTGACCAGTCCCGGGCTGAGCGGCGTCGCCATCAGGGCCGTTTCTTCCAGTCCGCATAGACGCTCATGCCCGGTCGCAGGCCAGGCACGGGCTCGACCGGATAGGCGCGGACTTCGAAGGTCCTGAGGTCGAAATCGCCGGTTGCCCGCGTGGCCCGCCAGCCGGCGTATTCGCCGCGCGTGGCGATCCTGCGGACCTCGACTGTGATGGTCCTGTCGCCGAGGGCGGGTACGCGCACGTCGAAGCGATCGTTGATCTTGAGGCCCTTGGTCAAATCCTCGCGCAGGTCGAAGCGCAGCCAGACATCGGAAATGTCGACCAGGGACAGCAGCGGGACGCCCGGCGACACATATTCGCCGGGATCGACGTTGGCGTGATAGACCTGCGCCGCGATCGGCGAGCTGACCACGAGCTCGGCGACCTGCGCCTTCAGGGTGGTGATGGCGGCCTCGGCCTTGACCACGGCGGCCTTGGCCACGCCGCGTTCCTCGACGGTGTATCCGTTGATCGCCTCCTCGAGCGCCAGCTTGGCTTGCTGCTGGGCGCGACGCGCCACGTCAAGGCTCGCGGTCGCCTCGTCGAGCTTCTGGACGGAGGCGAAGTCCCTTGCCGTCAGTTGCCTGGTGCGATCGTAGGTCTGCTGGGCCAGGCGCTCGCTCGCTTCGGCGGAGGCAAGGGCCGCCCGGCGCTGGGCGACGACTTCGGCACGCGTGCCGACCTCGATGCGCTTGAAGTCGGCGATGGCCACGTCGCGCGCGGCTTCGGCTTGCTTGAGCTGTGCCACCAATTCGGGATTGCTGATGGTGATCAGGACCTTCCCAGCGGGAATGTTCTGGCCCCGGCTGACCAGGCGTTCGGCGACACGCCCGTCGACTCGCGCGGCGATGTCGATGCGCGTCGCATCTGCCTCGCCCTGGACGAGCAGCGGCTGCGGCTGGACGAGGTACCAGGCCGCCAAGGCGACGATCAGGGCAATGGAAACGGCGACAATCAGCGTCGCCGCCAGCGGCGTCTTTGGCGCCGGGCGAGACGTGTCGGTCTTCTGCTGGCTCCTCGCCGCCCGCGCGCGCAGCCACCGTGCGCGCAGCCATTCTAGTGGACCCGCCATGCATCACCATGGGGCGAAAAAGTCTGGAACGGCAAGGCGGATCCTCCTGCAGGGTCGCAAGTTTTCTGACGATCGGACCGTCACCGTCTTTTCCCACAATGCCCTGTTTTGCTCAATGCAACGATCGTCGCCGCTTCGTGCTCGATCCCGAGCCGATCGAGCCGTAAGGACCATGGGCTAATTGCTCTTCAAGATCTTCGCCGCGGCGTCGGCGAAGACCTGGCAGCCCAGCACGATATCGGCGTCCGCCGTGTTCTCGGTGAAGTGGTGCGAGATGCCGCCGATCGAGGGCACGAACATCATGGCCGCGGGCAGCCGCTGCGCCAGGATTTGCGCATCGTGGCCGGCACCCGAGGGCATGCGCATATTCTGGCCCGGCGCATGCTGCTCGGCCGCGGCATCGATCGCCTCGAGCAGCCGTTCCTCCATGGGCGCCGGCATGGTGCGCGAAAGATTGACGCATTCGATGCTGCACGGTCCGCGCGCCTGATGGCCCGCAACGATGTCGAGCAGGCAGGCTTCGAGCCGCTTCAGGACGGCGAGGTCGGCGTCGCGGAACTGCAGGATCATCTCGGCCTTGCCGGGGATGATGGCGGGCGCGCCGGGTTCGACCGACAGCTTGCCCACGGTCCATACGCTGCGCGGTCCGGCGAGCGCGGGGAATCTGTCCATCACCTCGTTGTAGAGCCGCATCATGGCCACGCCCGCATCCTTGCGGATCGGCATGGGCGTGGTCCCGGCGTGATTCTGGATGCCGCTGAAGGCCAGGCGGTACTGGTAGATGCCGACGATCGCCGTGACGACGCCGATCTTCTTGTCGCTGGCCTCGAGCAGGCCGCCCTGCTCGATATGCGCTTCCAGATAACAGCGATAGCGGCCGTCCTCGAGCGAAAGGCGCGGCGCATTCTCCAGCCCTGCGGTCTTCAGCGCGTCACGCATCTTCGAGCCGTCGTCGCGATGGCGCGCGGCGTCGATGTCGGCATCGGTGATGCGGCCGATGAAAGACTTGCTGCCGATCATGCCGCCCCAGTGGCCCTCCTCGTCGGCCCACGAGGCGACGTCGACGGCGAGGTGCGCGGTGTCGGGGTCTTCGGCCAGCGCACGCGCCACTTCGAGCCCGTAGATCACGCCCATCACGCCGTCGAGCCAGCCGCCCCTCGGCTGGGTGTCGGTGTGCGAGCCCATCAGCAGGCGCGGTCCGGTCTTGGGACTGCGGCCGATCACGTTGCCCACGCCGTCGATCACGGGCTCCAGGCCCGCCTCCTTCATGCGGTTGGCGAGCCAATGGCGGCTCTCGACGTCCTGAGGCGAGAGATGCGGGCGATGAACGCCGGTCTGATAGCGGCCGAAATCGGCGATGCGGCGCAGATCGGCCAGAAGCCTTTCGCCGTTGATGCGCGGCATGACGAAGCCCTCAGTCGAGATGCGCCGCGACCCACGCGGCGGTGGAGAGCAGCCGGTTGTCCTCGTGGCGCAGCCCGACCAGTTGCAGGCCGAGCGGCAGGCCCTTGGCGCCGGTGCCGGCCGGCAGCGTAACACAGGGCGTGCCGGCCAGGGTCCAGATCGAATTGAAGCGCGGATCGCCGGTGAATTCGACGCCTGCCGGCGCCTCGCCCGGCGCGCTGGGGCAAAGCAGGACGTCGACCCGGTCGAACAGCGAATCGATATGGGCGCGGAAGGCGGTCGACTTGCGCTGGGCGGCGACATAGCGCTCGAAGGACACTTCCAGCCCGCGCTTCATGGCGCCATCCATCAGCTCCCGGCTCACCTTGTCGGGATTGCGCAGCCGCTCGTCGGCGTAGTTGCGCGTGCTCTCATAGTCGGTGATGGCGCCGTGATCGTCGAGGATGTCGCTGAAGGGCGCGGCGAAGGCGACATCGACCACCGACGCGCCCTTGTCGGCGAGCTTCGACACGGTCTTTTCGAGCAGCGCCTTGGTATCGGGCGACGCTTCGCCCCAGATCGGCGTGCGGCAGAAGCCGATGCGCGGCCGCGCAATGCCGCGGTCGATGCGGACCGGCGGCAGCTTGAGCACGGCGGCGCGGAGCAGCGCAATGTCGTCGAGCGTGCGCGCCATCAGGCCCAGCGTATCGACCGAATGGCATTGCATCTTGATGCCGACCCGCGAGAAGTCGCCGAAGGTCGGTTTGTAACCGATCACGCCGCAATAGGCGGCGGGACGGATCACCGAGCCGCCGGTCTGGGTGCCGAACGCCAGCGGCACGTGGCCGTCGGCCACCGCCGCGGCCGAGCCCGACGATGATCCGCCCGGCGTGTGCGCCGAATTGTGCGGGTTGGTCGTCGGACCGGGATGGCGGTTGGCGAACTCCGTGGTCACCGTCTTGCCCAGGATCACGGCATGGGCGGTCCGGCAGAGCGCCACGCAGGCGGCGTCGCCGAACGGCACCTTGCCCTTGAAGATCGGCGAATTGTGGCCGGTCGGCATGTCGTGGGTGTCGATGATGTCTTTCACCCCGACCGGCACGCCGC
The DNA here is from genome assembly GCA_013290035.1 of Alphaproteobacteria bacterium. Classification (GTDB taxonomy): domain Bacteria; phylum Pseudomonadota; class Alphaproteobacteria; order Reyranellales; family Reyranellaceae; genus Reyranella. Next base: position 265 of record JABCYT010000067.1, on the reverse strand, counting down.
GCAGGATGCCGCCTTTGGCGGCGTCGGCCGCCTTGGCCTGCGCCAGAGCGAGGTCGGGATCGAGATAGGCCCACGCCCTCACCGCAGGCTCGCGCGCGGCGATGCGCTCGAGGCAGGCCCGCACCAGCGCCTGCGACGTGAGCGTGCCGGCTTCGATCCGGGCGACGGCCTCGGTGGCGGAAAGCGGCTTCACGTGAGCGCGCTCCGCACCCAGGCGGCGATGTTGAGCAAGGCGGTGTCCTCGTGCTGCCGGCCGACCAGCTGG
>JABCYT010000066.1 GCA_013290035.1 Alphaproteobacteria bacterium | reverse complement strand
AGGGCCGCTTCTTCATCGTCAATCACGGCGTGCCGGGCTACACCACCGTCGAACACCTGATCCAGACGGCGTTCTATCAAGCCAAGTTCGGCAAGAAACCGCGCTGCGCCATCTACTATGTCGGCTGGAACGACCTGCGCAACGCGCACATTCCCGATCTCGATCCGGCCTATGCCGACTTCCATCTGCCGAGCCAGGTCGATTCGCTGAAAGTGCGGCGGATCGGCGGCTCGCACGTCACGATCTCGCCTCTGCTCACCATGGTGCTGCGCTTCATCAGCGCCAATGTCGACACCGTCCGCTACTTCACCGATCCCTACGGCCGCGATCCGGCGACCGGTGACGACCCGGCGCTCGATGTCCTCTACGAGCGCAACATCCGCGCCATCTCGGCCATCAACCGCCAGCGCGGCGTCACCACCCTCTGGGTCGGCCAGCTCCTCAATCGCGCGCAGCTCTCGGGCGACGGCCGCTACGGCTGGCTGCCGCTGGTGCGCGACCGCGACCTCTGGCTGCTGCAGCAGAAGGCGAACACCCTGCTGACCCGCGCGGCCAAGGAGCTGGGCGACATCCATATCGACGTGCCAACCGATTCATTCGGCGAAGCCGACTTCGTCGACAATGGCCATTTCTCCGTGCAGGGCGCGCGGCGCTTCGCGGACGAGCTGGCGCCAGTCGTGCGCGACGCCTGCCGCTAGGCGATGCTATCCTTCGCATCGAGATGATTTCCCACGTCCCTTGTCGGCATCGGCGACTTCGGCCGAGCCTGCTGTCCTCGACCGGAGCCTGACTGATGCGCGTCATCCTCATCACCGGCGCCTCGTCGGGCATCGGTGCGGCGACCGCCCGTGCGCTGGCGGCGCCCGATACCGCCGTCGCGCTCCATGCCCGGAAGAATCGCTCGGGTCTGGAGAAGATCGCGGGCGTCGTGCGCGGCGCCGGCGCCGAGGCGCTGATCCTCGAAGGCGATCTCGCCGTGAGCGGCGCCGCGCGCGGCCTGGTCGACGAGACGGCGCGGAAATTCGGCCGGCTCGACGTCGTGGTGAGCAACGCAGGCTTCGCCGACCGCCGTCCGATCGGCGAGCTGGATCGCGCCGGCTGGGACGCAAGCCTCGCCGCCATGAGCTCGGCCTTCTTCGAGCTTGCTGCCGCCGCCAAGCCTTGGCTGGTGACGGCGGGCACGGCGGGGCGCCTGGTCGGCGTGTCGTCCTTCGTGGCCCATGCCTTCGCGCGCGGGCTGCCGAGCTTTCCGGCGTCGGCCGCGGCCAAGGCCGGCATGGAGGCGCTGGCACGCGCCTTCGCCATCGAGATCGCACTCTCGGGCGGGACCGCGAATTGCGTGGCGCCTGGCTTGATCGAAAAGGATCCCGAGGCGCACGCGGCGATTTCGCGCGATCGCATGGCGCAGATGAGCGCGCTGGTGCCGATGGGCCGCTACGGCAAGCCGGCCGAGGTGGCGGCCGTGATCGCCTTCCTGTGCTCGCCGGGGGCGAGCTATGTCACCGGCCAGACGATTCACGTCAATGGCGGCGTGACGCTTTAGAGAGACATCGCCAAACGAAAACGGCGGGGCCTTGGCCCCGCCGTCGATCTCGACTGCGCTCGAAGCGCGCTAGAGATGCTTCAGGACGTTCTCGGCCGCGGACACCTCGAAGGCGCCCGGCTTCTCGACGAACAGGTCCTTGATGACGCCGTTGTCGACGATCATGGCATAGCGCTGGCTGCGCGTGCCGAGGCCGAACTTGGAGCCGTCCATGGTGAGGCCCATCGCCTGGGTGAACTCGCCGTTGCCGTCGCCCAGCATGAGCACCTTGTCGCCGGCCTTCTGGTCCTTGCCCCAGGCGCCCATCACGAACGCGTCATTGACGGAAATGCAGGCGATGGTGTCGACACCCTTCGCCTTGAGCTTGTCTGCTTCGGCCACGAACCCGGGCACGTGTTTTGCTGAACAAGTGGGGGTGAAAGCACCCGGCAGGGCGAAGGCAACGACCTTCTTGCCGGGCGCGAAAAGTTCCTCGGTGGTGACCGCTTTGGGCCCCTCGGGACCCAGCATGCGCAACGTGGCGCTGGGCACCTTGTCGCCGACTTTCGCCATTATTTGCTCCTTCAATTGCCGCCCGGAGCGGGCAGCCTCGCGAACCGGCGGACCCTAGGCGAGGGGTCGCGATTTGTCCAATGGGGCCCATTCCAGCTGGCTCCCCGGCTTGATCTTTGCTCGGACAATCCCCATGGATTTGGAGGATCATTGCATCATGCCCGGATCAGGCTCCCCCGCCGCTACGTTGGTCGGCCGCTTCCTGGTCGCCGCGCCGTCCATGCCCGACGAGCGCTTCCAGAAGAGCGTTGTGTTCATCTGCAAGCATGACGACGACGGCGCCTTGGGTATTATCGTGAACAACAAGGTCGAGGATCTGCCGCTCGGCCAGGTCTACAAGCAGCTCGGCATCGCGGTGTCGCCGGCGGCGGCCGAGCGGGCGGTGCTGTTCGGCGGCCCGGTCGATACCTCGCGCGGCCTGGTGCTGCACTCCGCCGACTACAAGCGCGAGGAGACCCTCCTCATCGAAGGCGGCATGGCGCTCACCGCCTCGCTGGAGATCCTGAAAGACATGGCCGGCGGCAGCGGCCCCAAGGACGCCTGGCTGGCGCTCGGCCATTCCGGCTGGGCGCCCGGCCAACTCGACCTCGAGATGCAGGACAATGCCTGGCTGGTGGTCGACGGCGACGCCGCGCTGGTGTTCGACGTCGATTTCGCCGCCAAGTGGCAGCGCGCCCTCGATCGCCTCGGCAGCAAGGGCGGTCCCGGCGGGCGGTTCGACCCGGCGTCTTTCTCGCATCAGTCGGGCCGCGCCTGAACCTGCCTGCGATTTTTCAGGGGCGCCTCTTCGACCGCGTCGCGGCGAGGAGAACTTTGATGTCTCACTGCAACAGTCGAGGGGCGAGGCCCTTCATCTGACGGGTGTCAGATGTGCATTTTGCGACCCCTGATTGTGCTTACATTTCCCGGTGCAACGGCCTATAGCGCGATTGTGCCGCCGCAAACCCTCCCTTCGCGGCTGGCGCATTCCAGGGACGCCTGTGCTTCCTTCCCCAACCCCATGGAAGCGCGGGCGTCCCGCTCTTCTCCGGTCGCTATTCGGCCGCGGCAGACTGCAGCGTAGGATTGCGGTAGGCGGCGAGCAGACTCGCCTCGCGCTCCTTGGCCAGGTCGATGTTCTTGTCCTTGATGTGGCCGAAGCCGCGCATCGTCTCCGGCAACGCCGCGATCTGCAGCGCGAGCGCGTGGTTGGTCGAGTCGAGGCTCGCCAGCAGCGTCTCGACGGTCGCTTGGTATTCGCCGATCAGACGGCGTTCCCGACGGCGTTCCGCGGTGTAGCCGAAGAGGTCGAGCCGCGTGCCGCGCAGGCGTTTCAGCGACGCGAGCAGGCGGAACATCGGCATGATCCAGGCACCGTATTCGCGCTTCTTGAGCTGCCCGGTCGTGGGATCGCGATCGGCGAAGAGGGGCGGCGCCAGGTGGAAGGTGAGCTTGTAGTCGCCCTCGAATTGCGTGCCGAGCTTCTTCAGGAACTCGCCGTCACTGTAGAGGCGGCCGACCTCGTACTCGTCCTTGTAGGCCATCAGCTTGTAGAGCGACTTGGCGACCGCTTCGGCGAGCCCGCGCCGGCCCGGCGCCTTCTCCTTCTCCGCCTTGGCGACCTTGTCGACGAAGGCGCTGTAGCGCTCGGCATAGGCCTTGTCCTGATAAGCGGTCAGCAGCTCGACCCGCTTGGCCACGATCTCCGGCAGGGTACGCGCCACCGGCTTCTCGACCCGTAGCGTGGGCTTGGCGGCGACCTGCACGGCGGCAAGATCGTGGGCGGCCAGCCTGCCCCAGGCGAAGGTCCGCTTGCTGGTCTCGACCGCCACGCCATTGAGCTCGATGGCGCGCTCGATGGCCGCGAACGACAGCGGCAGCAGGCCCTTCTGCCAGGCATAGCCCAGCATGAAGAGGTTGGTGGCGATCGAATCGCCCAGGATCGCCGTGGCGAGGCCGGTGCCGTCGACGAACGCGGTCGCTTCGTCGCCCGCGGCGTCGCGGATCGACTTCATCATGGCCTCGGCGCCGAGATCCATGTCGCCGTTCATGACGAAGGCCGCCACCGGCTGGACATGGCCGTTGATCACCGCCTTGGTGACGCCCTGCTCGATGCGCGACAGCGCGGCCGGCGAGGCGGCCACGACCATGTCGCAGCCCAGCACCAGGTTGGCGCCGCCGGCGGCGATGCGCACGGCATGCAGGTCCTCGGGCCTGGGGGCGAGGCGCACATGGCTCATCACCGCGCCGTTCTTCTGGGCAAGCCCGGTGAAGTCGAGCACGGTGCAGCCCTTGCCCTCGAGATGGGCCGCCATGCCGATCAGCGCTCCCACGGTGATCACGCCAGTGCCGCCGATGCCGGTCACCAGGATGCCGTAGGCTTCGGACAGTGGCCGCAGGGTGGGCAGGGGCAGCGCGGCAAACGGATCGTCCTGTACCAGCTTGAGCTGCGGCCGCCTGGCCTTGGCGGGCGTGCCGCCATGCACCGACACGAAGCTCGGGCAGAAGCCGTTCACGCAGGAAAAGTCCTTGTTGCAGTTGCTCTGGTCGATCTGGCGCTTGCGGCCGAGCTCGGTCTCGAGGGGCTTGACCGATACGCAGTTGCTCTTGTCGGAGCAGTCGCCGCAGCCCTCGCACACCGCATCGTTGATGAACACGCGCTTGGCGGGATCGGGGAAGGTGCCGCGCTTGCGGCGCCGGCGCTTCTCCGCGGCGCAGGTCTGGTCGTAGACCAGCACGGTGAGGCCCGGGATCTCACGCAGCTCGCGCTGCACGGCGTCCAATTCGTCGCGATGGCGGATCGTGACGCCCGACGCGAATTCGGCGCCCACCGGATACTTGTCCGGCTCGTCGGTGACCACGACGACCTTCCTGGCGCCCTCGGCCGCGACCTGCTTGGTGATGTCGGGCACGTTCAGCGGCCCGTCATGCGGCTGGCCGCCGGTCATGGCGACGGCGTCGTTGAACAGGATCTTGTAGGTGATGTTGACGCCGGCCGCCGCGGCCTGGCGGATCGCCATCAGACCGGAATGGTAATACGTGCCATCGCCCAGATTCTGGAAGATGTGCTTGTCTGCCATGAACGGCGCCTGGCCAACCCAAGGCACGCCTTCGCCGCCCATGTGGCTGATCAGCGCCGTGCGGCGCTCGGGCATCCAAATCGCCATGCCATGGCAGCCGATGCCCGCCATGGCACGGCTGCCCTCGGGAACGCGCGTCGACGTGTTGTGAGGGCAGCCCGAGCAGAAATACGGCGTGCGCGACACCTTGGGCGGCGGCGCAGCCAGAAGCTTTTCCTTGCTTTCGAGGCGGGCCAGCCGCTGGCGCAGCTCCGGCGACTCGCCGCCATGTTTCATCAGGCGGGCGGCGATCACCATGGCGACGCCGGTCGGCGTCAGCTCGCCCTCGCTCGGCAGGATGATGCGCCCGGACTCGTCTGATTTGCCGATCACCAGCGGGCGGCGGTCGGCCGGCAGGTTGTAGAGCAGGTGCACGAGCTGCTCTTCGAGGTTGGAGCGCTTCTCCTCGATGACGATCACTTCCTGCAGACCCTCGGCGAAGCGCCGCGCGCCTTCGGGCTCGAGCGGCCAGGTCATGCCGACCTTGTAGAGACGGATGCCGAGCGCGCGGGCGCGCGCTTCGTCGATGCCGAGATCTTCCAGCGCCTGACGCGTGTCGAGATAGGCCTTGCCCGTGGTCATGATGCCGAGCCGCGCATTGGCCGGATCGATCACCACGCGGTCGAAGCCGTTGGCGCGCACGAACGCCTTCACCGCCGCCATCTTCGGCCCGTGCAGGCGCTTCTCCGCTTCCATCGGCGGATCGGGATTGCGAATGCCGAGCCCGCCCGGCGGAAGCTGGAAGTCGGTCGGCATCATGATCTTGATGCGCTCCGGATCGACCCACACCGACGCGCCCGATTCCACCGTCTCGGAGATCGCCTTGAAGCCGATCCAGCAGCCGGAGTAGCGCGACAGTGCGAATCCCAGGACGCCGAAGTCGAGATACTCCTGCACGTTGGCGGGGTTCACCACGGGGATCATTGCGGCGGCAAACACCTGCTCGCTCTGATGCGGCAAGGTCGAGGACTGGGCGCCGTGATCGTCGCCGGCCAGCGCGATCACGCCGCCATGCGGCGAGCTGCCGGCGGCATTGCCGTGCTTCAGCACGTCCATCGAGCGATCGACGCCGGGGCCCTTGCCGTACCAGATCGAGAACACGCCATCGACGGTGGCGCCGGGAAACAGGTTGACCTGCTGCGTGCCCCATACCGAGGTGGCGGCGAGGTCCTCGTTGAGGCCAGGCTGGAAGTGGATGTTGTTTTCCTTGAGGTAGCGCTTCGCCGTCCACAGCGCGTTGTCATACATGCCAAGCGGCGAGCCGCGATAACCCGAGATGAATCCGCCGGTGTTGAGCCCGGCGGCGAGGTCGCGCTGGCGCTGCATCATCGGCAGGCGGACCAGCGCCTGGATGCCGGTGAGATAGACGCGGCCCTTGTCGAGCCGGTAGCGGTCCTCCAGGGCGTAGTCGCCGAAAACGAGAGGTACGGAAGTGGCGGTGCTCATCTCGGAAGGCCCTCCGGAGCGGCGCGGCGTGAACGGGCGTTTATGCGACGCGAGCATAGCCGTCCGGGCCGCCGGGGGGAACGTCGCGCGGCTTGCAGCAGAGGGCGAATTTCGCATCCCCCGCTCAGCCGCGCCGTTGTAGGCTTGCAACAACGGGGAGGGCGCCATGGGCTACAAGACCATCTTGGTGCATTGCGATGCCAGCCGCGGCACGGCAGGCCGCCTCAGGATCGCCGCCGATCTGGCAGACCGCTTCGGCGGCCACGTCATCGGCTTGCATGTGCGCCATGCCTTCCAGGCGCCGGCGTTCACCGATGCCGGCCCCGCCATGGACAGCCTCTACAGGAGCTACGAAACGGCGGTGAAGGCCGAAGAGGCGATGGCCACGGCGGCGTTCAGGGATGCCGTCGGCAACCAGGGCATCTCCGGCGAATGGCGCGTCGTCGACGGGTATGTCGACGAAATCCTCGCCGCCGAGGCGCGCGTCGCTGATCTCGTGATCGTGGGACAGGCCGAGCCGGACTCCCCGCCGACCGCCACGCCGGTCGATCTGGCGGAGGATATTGCCATGGCCGCCGAGTGCCCGGTGCTGATCGTACCCTATATCGGCGCGGCCAAACCGCCGGGCAAGACGGTGATGCTGTGCTGGAACGACAGCCGCGAAGCCAAGCACGCGGCTGTCGGCGCGCTGCCGCTGCTCATGGCCGCCGACAAGGCGATCGTGCTGATCATCGACCCCAAGGTCGGTCGCGATCGTGAAGAGCCGGGCGCCGATGTCGCCATCTGGCTCGCCCGTCATGGCGTGAAGGTAGCGGTGCAGCGCGACACCGCCGCCGACTCCGACGTCGGCGGCGTGATCCTGTCGCGCGCCGCCGATCACGACGTCGATCTCATCGTCATGGGGATCTACGGCCACTCACGCATGCGCGAGAGGGTGCTGGGCGGCGCCAGCCGCACGCTGCTGGCCAGCATGACGGCGCCGCTGCTCGTCGCCCATTGACGGCTGATGGAGAGAAGGCCCCTCCGCTTCGCCCTTCGGGCTTCGGTCGGGGCGACGAACTAGCTCACGCTAGTTCGTCGGCTTTTGGCCTTTCTTGTAGTTGGCGACCGCCGCCTTGAGCATGCGGTATTCGCTGCAGCCGAAGACGCAGAGCGAATCGAGCCGCGCCAGCATCTGGTCGGCCTCGGCCGGGCGATCGAGCATCAGGTAGGCCTCGCCGAGGTACTCATACGCGCCGAGGTGCCTGGGATCGATTGCCAGCGCCTGCTGGTAGTATTGCAGTGAACCGTTCGCGTTGCCGGACTTGCGCGTGGCATAGCCCATCAGATTGTAGGCGTCGGCGTTGCGCGGATCCTTGGCCACGACCTGCTGCAACAGCGGCAGGGCGTTGGCGTAGTCCTTGTTGGCCTCGATCATCGCCTTGGCGCGCGTAAAGTTCGGGTCGACCGGCTTGGCTTGCTGCGCCGGCGATGGATCGGCGCCACCGCCCGCGGCGAAGGCCACCGTCGAAAAGCCGAGAGCAAACACCGCCACGGCGGCAAGAAAGGTCGAGCGCATGGTCCACCTCCTGAAAGTCGCTGCATTCTTGCCTCGCCCGCGTCGCGGGCAACGAAATTCTTATGACATTGCCGTGAGTTCGGCCGCCCGCTTGACCGCACGCACCGCCAGCCGCTCCTGACGGCCGCGGATCTCCACGTCGTGGCGCTCGTAGGCCGCGAGATCGACGCCGGCGCGATCCAGCAATTCCTGTGAAACGACCAGTTCGACGCCGAATTCCTTGGTAAGGCTCTCCAGGCGGCTGGCCGTGTTGACCGTATCGCCGATGGCGGTGAGCTGGGTGGCGCGCTCATAGCCCATCTCGCCCACGATGGTCGGGCCCGCGTGCAGGCCGATGCCGATGCGCAGCGGCTGATCGAGGTCGCCTGACATCGCCTCGTTGAGGTCGTCGAGCGCCAGGGCCAGGCGACGCGCCGCGTCGAGCGCCTGCCGGCAGGCGACCTGCGGCTCGCGGTCGAGTCCGAAGATCGCCATCACGCCGTCACCGATGAACTTGTCGACCCGGCCGCCGGCCGCCTCGATGGCATGGCCGGTCGCGCGGAAATAGCGGTTGAGCAGGAACACCACGTCGTAGGGCAGCTTACCCTCCGAGATCGAGGTGAAGCCACGGATGTCGGCGAACAGGATCGCGACATACTGCTCGCCGCCATGGGCCTGCGGCTGCCGGCGATAGGCCTCGACCGGGCCGGCCGATGCCGGCAGGAGCGGCGTCACGCGGTAGTGGCCGGGCGGTGGGCGGAGCTGGCAGGCGAGCCGCACGTTGGCGGGCGCGCCCACCCGCGTCAGCACCTTCTGCTCCTCGGGCGAGGCCGGCGGCAACCGGGCGCGATCCTCTCCGCCGATGCGGACCCGGCAGGTCGAGCAGCGGCCGCGTCCGCCGCACACCGAGGCATGAGGGATGCCCGCGAGACGGCTCATTTCCAGAATCGTGAGCCCCGCGGGCTGGCTCGTGCTGCGGCGTTCGCTGTAGTCGAGACGCACTACACCGGCACGTCGTTCCCAGAAATCGCGCAGCGGACGCGCGCCCAGAACGCCGACCAGCAGGGCGAGCGCGCCGAGCTGCAGATTGCGCGAAATCGCATAGAGGTTGGCGACATCGGCCGCCGGCGGCGCATGCTCGTGGACAAACAGGTTTTCGAGAAAGCCGGGCTGCTGGGCTAGATCGGCGACGTCGCGCAACGCGATCGCCGCGCCGACGATTCCAGCGACGGGGACGAGCAGCGCGACCGCATAGAGCGCCGGCAACCAGGCAGGATACCAGGATCGGAGGCGCCACGCGAAATGCAGGCCGATGCAGGCATGCAGCCAGACGACCAGGGGCAGCAGGAACTGGCGCGCGATGGACATCCAGTCGCTCACCACCAGCGATCCGAGCACCCAGGGATAGCCCGCCTCGACGCCATAGAGTTCGTGGGCCAGGCGCGTGCCGACGACGTGGATCGCGCCGAGCGGAATGATCAGCGCGCCCAGCACCAATTGCGTCCACTCCCAGTGCGAGAGCCTGAGCGCGCGGCGGCGATAGAGCGACCACAAGGCCAGGAAGAAGTGGGTGAACAGGGCGCCATAGAGAACGGTCTGACCCAGCGGATTGTGCCAGATGAAAACGAACCCCGTCCGGCCGACTTCGAGCACGCGCAGCGAGATCAGGCCAAGCGCATGATTGAGCAGATGCGTGACGACATAGAAGAAGAGGATATAGGCCGACCAGAGGCGAACCCGTCCGATCATGGCGCTATTTCACAAGCGGCAACACTGCTTCGGGCGGCCGGCCGATGGCGGCACGCTTGCCCGCGACCACGATCGGCCGCTGCAGCAGGACCGGATGCTGGGCGATCACCTTGGCGATCTCCGCCTTGCCAAGATCGGCCTTCTTCTTGCCG
>JABCYT010000065.1 GCA_013290035.1 Alphaproteobacteria bacterium | reverse complement strand
GCGGCTCACTTCCACGCAGCTGGCGGCGGAGTAGACGCGGTTGCGCATCGCCATCGTGTCCGACGCCTGGCGGCCGCAGATCAACGGCGTGGTGCGTACCATCGAGACCGTGGCGCAGCTGCTGCGCGCCCAGGGCCACGACGTCGAGGTGTTCGGGCCCGACCGCTTCCGCACCCTGCCCTGCCCGACCTATCCCGAGATCCGCCTATCGCTGTTTCCGGCGGCGCGGCTCGACCACATGCTGAAGCTCTATGCGCCCGACGCGATCCATCTCGTGACCGAGGGGCCGCTGGGCTGGGCCGCCCGCGCCTTCTGCCTGCGACGCGACATCCCTTTCACGACGGCCTATCACACGCGCTTTCCCGAATATGTGCGCGCCCGCATCCGCGTGCCGCTCGCCTGGAGCTACGCCTTCGTGCGCCGCTTTCACGCACCTTCGGCGGCCGTGCTGGTGGTGGCGCAGTCGATCCGCGACGAGCTCAGCCGGCGCGGCTTTCGCAACCTGGTGCCGTGGTCGCGCGGCGTCGACATCGCGGCCTTCCGCCCGCGCCCGCGTGCGGAGACCGAGGAGGCGCGGCCGATCTGGCTCTATGCCGGCCGCGTGGCGATCGAGAAGAACATCAAGGCTTTCCTCGATCTCGACCTGCCCGGCAGCAAATGGGTGGTGGGGGGCGGCCCGCAGCTCAAGGAATTGAAGCGCCGCTACAAGGATGTACGCTTCTTCGGCTCGGTCGCTACCGAGGAGCTGTCGCGACGCTACGCCCAAGCCGACTGCTTCGTGTTTCCCAGCCGGACCGACACGTTCGGCCTGGTGATGGTCGAGGCGCTGGCCTCCGGCGTGCCGGTCGCGGGCTACCCGGTGCCCGGCCCGCTCGATGTCGTGACCGTGCCCGATGTCGGCGCGGTCGACGAAGATCTCCGCACGGCCTGTCTCGCCGCGGTGCAGGGTGATCCCGCCGCCTGTCGGCGCCATGCCGAGGCCTTCACATGGGCAAACTGCGCCGAGCAGTTCCTCGCCACCCTGCGGCCGATCCCGCGCAGCGTCTGGCAGCCCTTGAAGCGCCGCGTTATGCCCGACGCAGCGGCGTCCTGAGACGGTTGAACTCCCGGCCGGGCGCGCCTACCTCAGGGGCAAGCCTGCGGAGGATCCCATGCCAGCCCTCAATCACATCATCGTTCCGGCCAAGGACAAAAACGCCTCGGCAGAATTCCTCGCCGACATCCTGGGCGTGAAAGCCCAACCGCAATGGGGTCCGTTCCGGCCGGTGCAGACCAGCAACGGTGTCACGCTGGACTTCGTCGATTCCAAGGACGTGCGCACCCAGCACTACGCTTTCCTGGTCGACGACGAGGAGTTCGACGCCTCGTTCGCCAAGCTGAAGAGCGCGGGAATCGCCTACTTCGCCGATCCCCACAAGGGCGGGCCGGGCGAGATCAACCACCATTGGGGCGGCCGCGGCGTCTATTTCGAGGACCCCAACGGCCACCTGCTCGAGCTGATCACCAAATCCTACGGCGAACTGCCGCCAAGCTGAGGCCGCAATCGCTATGCTGCCGCAGCGCGCGGCGGCCCGCCAGCACGCCGCTACCGCTGGCCAGCGGATTGTAGAAATAGAGGACCGCCATGCCGGCGGGCGGCAGGTTGAACGGCTTTCCGGCGGCGTCCCGAGCCGGCGGCGCCATCGCCATCTGGGCGACCACCCCGCAGCCGCTCAGCAACGCCATCACTCCCCCAATGATTCCCCGACGCATCGATCCCCCCGTTCGTCGCCTGCCGGCGCGGCGACCGGAGTGTGGCACGGCGCGTTGTTCCCGACAAAGGCCCTTCAACCGTTCTGCGCGGTGCCCGCGATCACGTCGACGGAAGGTTTTCGCCTTCGACATGGAAGGACTTGGACGTGATCAGCCAATCGCCGTCGACGCAGTGGTAGCTGAGGTAGTCGACGTAAAGGATCGCATTGATCCTGACGCGCACTTTCACCAGCGCCTGGTTGCGGGACGCGACATCGATTAGAAGAATCTCTTCGTGGCGAGGCGCGTTCTGCGATCCCGGCGACGGCGTGCGCGCGAGAGCATCCCTGTATGCCTGGGCGGTCAGCAGGCGCATCTCGCCATGACGAACGCCATGCAGCTGGGCCGTCGACCGAAAGACGCGATCGAAGCACGACACGTCGGAATCGTACATGAGGTCGAAATAGCGCTTCACCGCTTGCCTCAAAGCATCGACGGCGGTGTGATCCGGCTGGCATGGGTCGGTCATGGCGAGATCCTCGGTTGCAGGGCTCAAATGCGGGCGCACCATGTCAGATGGGCCAGAAGCAAGTCCTTGCGAAATGCGCTAAGAAATGGCGCGCATTGGCAATGTCATGCCCTTCTTTGACCCGAGGATGATCAGTCATGCCAAAAACGGACCTGGACGCCATCGACCGCCGAATCGTCGCGGCGCTTCAGGCGGATGGCAGGCTGGCCAACGTCGACCTCGCCGACAGGATCGGCCTGTCACCATCGCCTTGCCTGCGTCGGGTGAAGCGATTGGAACGGGAGGGATACATCGAGGCCTATCGCGCCGTTCTGCGGCGCGACCGAGTCGGCTTGGGCTTTTCGGTGTTCGTCGGCGTCAAGATCGACGGCCACGCCAACGAACGCGCGCTCAGCTTCGAGAAAGCTGTCGTCGTCATGCCCGAGGTCGTCGCGTGTCATCTCGTCTCGGGCGAATCCGACTACTTCCTCGAAATCGTCGTCCCCGACCTCGACCACTACCGGCGGTTCCTGGTCGACAAGCTTCTGAATCTTCCCATCGTTCGGGAAGTGCGCAGCAACATCGCCATCCAGACCCTGAAAGCCGGCGCGCCGCTGCCGCTCAGCCATCTCGATCCGCGGCGGGGCTAGCCCCCGGCCGGCTCTCCGGCCTTGATCCAGGCCTGGTAGAGCGCCTTGGTCTCGTCGTTGGGCGGATAGGTGCCGGTGATCGGCTTGCCCTGGCCGACGCGGATGGCGACGAACTTCTCCAGCCGCTCCTGCTCGAAGGAATCGCGCGCCACCTCGTCGGCGAGATGGCGCGGCACGACGATGGCGCCGTCGTCGTCGGCCACGATGATGTCGCCGGGATAGACCGGCACGCCGCAGATGCCGACCGGCGTCTGCGTCTCCACCGGGTGCAGGCTGTTCATGCTGGGCGGCGCGGCCGCGGCGCTGCAGTACACCGGGAAGTCCATCTTGCCGATCACCGGCGTGTCGCGGATGGCGCCGTCCGAGATCACGCCCGCCACGCCGCGCACCTTGAGGCGCAGCGCCAGGATGTCGCCCAGCGTGCCGGCGCGGGTCGTGCCCTCGGTGCCGATCACCAGCACGTGGCCCGCCGGCGTGCCCTCGATCGCCTCGCGCTGCGCGCTCGGCGGATCGCTGGGCGTGGGCGGCTTGTCGAGATCCTCGCGGCACGGGATGTAACGCAAGGTGAAGGCCGGGCCGACGAGGCGCGTCGCCTTGGGATTGAGCGGCCGCACGCCGTTGATGGCGCTGTTGCGAAAGCCGCGCTTCAGCATCTGCATCGACACGGTGGCCGTGCTGGCATACCGAAAGTTCTTGATGGTCTCGGCCGACAGCGGCGCGGCAGTCATGATGTTTCCCCTACAACAACGATCCCTGATTGCCGCTGCCGCCCTCGCGGCGGCGCGGCGGGGCGGCGCCGCGCGGCGCAGCCGCCAGGCCATCGGTCACCTTGGCGCCGACGCGGCCGTCGGCGAATTCGATGCCGATCGTATCCCCTGCGTGCGTTGCCGAAGCCGTCATGATCGGATGGCCGTCCTGGTCGCGCACCAGGGCAAAGCCGCGGTTCAGCACGGAATGGAAGGAGTAGCTTTCCAGCAGCTTGCCGAGCTGGTCGACCTGGCGCAGGCCGTGCGCCAGAAACTCGATGCCGCAGCGGCGCAGGCGCTCGCCGTATTGTTCGACCCGGTCGGTGGTGCGCTCGATCTTCTGGCGCGTATCGCCGACATAGCGGCGCATAGCGCCCTCGAGCACGCGCGCCTCGGCAACGAGCGCCTGGCGCTTGGCGACGAGCACGGCGACCGGGCTCACCAGGCGGGCCGCCGCCAAAGCATGTCCACGGCGCTCGACGAGCTGACGCGTCGCCAGCGCCAGCCGCTCGCCGCTGACATCGAGCCGTTGCTGGCGTTCCTCGATCAGCCGCAGCGGATCGCCCAGGCCTCGCGCCAGGCCGCTCACCGCCAGGTTCGCCTCGCGCAGCACGCGGTTCATGCAGGCCATGGTGCGCTTGCCGAAATCGAGCGTCTGGCCCATCAGGTCGGCGCGCACCGGCACGGCCATCTCGGCGGCCGCGCTCGGCGTGGGCGCACGGCGGTCGGAGACGAAATCGATCAGGGTCGTGTCGGTCTCGTGGCCCACCGCCGAGATCAGCGGAATGGTCGACGCCGCCGCCGCCCGCACCACGATCTCCTCGTTGAAGGCCCACAGATCCTCCAGGCTGCCGCCGCCCCGCGCCACGATCAGGATGTCGGGCCGCGGCACCGGGCCGCCCTGACCGGGCAAGCGGTTGAAGCCGGCGATGGCTGCCGCCACTTCCGCCGCCGCCTTCTCGCCCTGCACCGCCACCGGCCACACCAGCACATGACGCGGGAAGCGGTCGGCCAGCCGGTGCAGGATGTCGCGGATCACGGCGCCGCTGGGCGAAGTCACCACGCCCACCACCTCGGGCAGGAAGGGCAGCGGCCGCTTGCGGTCGAGATCGAACAGGCCCTCGGCCTGCAGCCGCTTGCGCCGATCCTCCAGGAGCTTCAGCAGCGCGCCTTCGCCCGCGAGCTCCAGGCGCTCGACGATGATCTGGTAACGCGAGGAGCCGGCATAGGTGGTGAGCTTGCCGGTGGCGATGACCTCCATGCCCTCCTCGATCTTGAGGCCGAGGCGCGGGATCGTGGTCTTCCAGGCGACGCCGTCGAGCACGGCGTTTTCGTCCTTCAGGCGGAAATAGCAGTGGCCGGAACGCGGGAACGAGGGCTGGCTGATCTCGCCGCGCACGCGCACGCGCGGAAACGCCGTCTCGATCTCCCGCTTGAGCGCAAACGAGAGCTCCGAAACGGTGAATTCCGGGACGTTGCTGGGGCCAGAAGCGGGATCGATGTTATCCATGGTTCGGCGCAGCCTAACCGCTTGTGCCGAGAGCGCAAACTGTGGTCAAAGCCTCGCCATGCGAATCCTGGTCGTGGGCGGCGGCGGCCGCGAGCATGCGCTGTGCTGGGCGATTTCGGCTTCCCCGCTCTGCACCAAGCTCTATTGCGCCCCGGGCAATGCCGGCATCGCCCAAGTGGCCGACTGCGTCGGCGTGGCGGCCGAGGATGTCGCAGGCCAGGTGGCGCTCGCCACGCGTGAGAAGATCGACTTTGTCGTGGTCGGACCCGAGGTGCCGCTGGCGGCGGGCCTGGCCGATCGCCTGGCCGAGGCCGGCTTAAAAGTCTTCGGCCCATCGGCCAAGGCCGCCCAGCTCGAGAGCTCGAAGGGCTTCACCAAGGAGCTCTGCCGGAGTCACAACATCCCGACCGGCGCCTATGAGCGCTTTACCGACGCCGACAAGGCCGTTTCCTACATCAGGGCGCAAGGCGCACCGATCGTGGTCAAGGCCGATGGCCTCGCCGCCGGCAAGGGTGTCGTGGTGGCCGAGACGGTCGACCAGGCGATGGAGGCGGCGCGCGACATGCTGTCGGGCAATCGCTTCGGCGCCGCCGGCGCCTCGGTGGTGATCGAGGAATTCCTGGTCGGCGAGGAGGCGAGCTTCTTCGCGCTGTGCGACGGCGAACACGCGCTGCCCCTGGTCGGCGCGCAGGACCACAAGCGCGCCTTCGACGGCGACAAGGGACCCAACACTGGCGGCATGGGCGCCTATTCGCCAGCGCCCATCTTCGACGCCGCGATGCAGCAGCGCACCATGGACGAGATCATCCTGCCCACGGTGCGCGCCATGGCCCAGGCGGGCACGCCCTTCAAGGGCGTGCTCTATGCCGGACTGATGATCGGCCCGGAGGGCCCGAAGATCTTCGAGTACAATTGCCGCTTCGGCGATCCGGAGTGCCAGGTGCTGATGATGCGGCTCAAGTCCGACATCGTGCCGGCGCTGATCGCCTCGGCCGACGGCGGGCTGAAGCATTTCGACCTGCGCTGGTCGGACGACACGGCGCTGACCGTAGTGATGGCGGCCAAGGGCTATCCCGATGCCTACCAGAAGGGCAGCGAGATCCGCGGACTCGAAGCGGCGGGCAAGGTCGAGGGCGTGCAGATCTTCCATGCAGGCACAAAATCCGACGGCAATCGCGTACTGGCCAATGGCGGGCGGGTGCTGAACGTGAGCGCCATCGCGCCCACCGTCGCGGAGGCGCGGGCGCGGGCCTACCGCGCCGTCGACCTGATCGACTGGCCGGAGGGTTTCTGCCGGCGCGATATCGCATGGCGGGCAGTCGGCCGGCAGAAGTGACACCGTCACGCCTCCGAGGCTAGGGTCGAGCCATGCCCGATTCACCCGACCTTTCCCAGCGCCTGCTGGCGCAACTGCGCTTTCCCTGCGGCGACGTGCCGGAGCCCGGCGACATCAAGAACGTCGCGCCCGGCGTCTACTGGCTGCGCATGCCGCTGCCCTTCCAGCTCAACCACATCAACCTGTGGCTGGTCGAGGACAAGGACGGCTGGACCATCGTCGACTGCGGCATCAATACGCAGGCGACGCGCGAACTGTGGGAGAAAATCTTCAGCGAAAAGCTCGGCGACAAGCCGGTGACGCGCGTCATCGCCACGCACCTCCATCCCGACCATGTCGGGCTGGCCGGCTGGCTGTGCGATCGCTGGAACGCGCCGCTCTGGATGACCCTGGGCGAATACATGAGCGCCATCGCCGCACGCAACGACTTCATCGAAAACGAAGAGGTGCGCGCCGCTCATCTGGCGCGCAACGGCGTGCCGGCCGACCGCATCGCCCTGTTCCATCGCCACAAGGGCGGCTTCGCCAGGGGCGTGGTGCCGCTGCCCACCGCCTTCCATCGCATGATCCACGCCCATCCGATCACATTGGGCGGCCATCGCTGGGACGTCATCGTCGGCCGCGGCCACGCGCCCGAGCATGCCTCGCTGTGGTGTCCCGAGCTCAACGTGCTGATCGCGGGCGATCAGGTGCTGCCCAAGATCAGCACCAACGTCGGCGTGTGGCCCAACGAGCCGCAGGCCGATGCGCTCACCTGGTTCCTCGACGGCTTCTCGCGCTTCCGCCGCCTGCCGGCCGACGCGCTGGTGCTGCCGAGCCACGGCTTTCCCTTCATCGGCCTGCACACAAGGCTCGACCAGCTGGTTTCCCATCACGATGCGCGGCTGAACGACATGACCTCAGCCATTGCCCATCGCGGCGCCGAGGGTGCGACCGGCTGGGACATGGTGCCGGTGTTGTTCCCGCGTCATCTCGACAACAACCAGATCGTCTTCGCCTTCGGCGAGACCCTGGCGCATCTCCATTGCCTGGAAACCCGCGCGCGCGTGAAGCGCGTAGTCAGCAATGGCGTGCACCGCTTCGTCGCCCTGGTTGATGCCAATACCCAGCCGCCGCTCGACGATTCGGACTCCGAGGTCATGGATATCGGCCAGACCTGACGCCGGCTATCTTTCGCCTGCATGCGCGTCGATCTTTTCGACTTCGATCTTCCCGACGACCTGATCGCCCAGCGCCCGGCCTCGCCGCGCGATTCGGCGCGGCTTCTGGACGCGACTGCCGACGGATTGCAGGACCGGCTCGTCCGCGATCTTCCGGACCTGCTGCGCCGCAGCGACCTGCTGGTCTTCAACGACACCAAAGTGATCCCGGCGCGATTGAAGGGCGTGCGCGGCGGCGCGGCCGGCCGCCAGGACGTCGCGGTCGAGGCGCTGTTGATCCGCGATCTGGGCGGCGGGCGCTGGCTCTCCTTCGCCCGGCCGACCAGGCGGCTGCGGCCCGGCGACGAGCTGGCCTTCGCGGGCGGCCTCGGCGCCAAGGTCGAGGCCAAGCGCGAGGACGGCTCGGTCGTGCTCGCCTTCGAGAGCTTTGGTCCTGCTTTCATGGCGTCCCTCGAGAAGGGCGGCGCCGTGCCGCTGCCGCCTTACATACGGGGCGGCGTGGCCGATGCGCAGGATCGCGCCGACTACCAGACGCTGTTCGCCCGGTACGACGGCTCGGTGGCCGCGCCCACGGCCGGCCTGCATTTCACGCCCGGACTCATGACGGCACTGGCCGCAGCCGGCATTGCAACCGCCGGCGTCACCCTGCATGTCGGCGCCGGGACCTTCCAGCCGGTGCGCGCCCGCGACACCGACGCCCATACCATGCATGCCGAATGGGGCGAGGTGCCCGAGCAAACGGCCCGCGCCGTCGAGGCGACGCGCGCCGCCGGCGGCCGCGTCGTGTCGATCGGCACGACCGCGCTGCGCCTGCTCGAAACGGTGGCGCGCGATCATGACGGCGCCCTAAAAGCCTGGACCGGCGAGACCGACATCTTCATCGTGCCGGGCTTTCGCTTCCGCGCCGTCGATCTGCTGCTCACGAATTTCCATCTGCCGCGGTCCACGCTGTTCATGCTGGTGGCGGCCTTCGCCGGGCTGGAGCGCATGAAGCGGGCCTATGCGCATGCGATACGCGAGCGATACCGCTTCTATTCCTACGGCGATTGTTGTCTGTTGCGGCGATGAGTCTTTCCTTCGAGCTTCTGGCCAGCGATGGCGCCGCCCGCCGCGGCCGCATCGGCACGGCGCACGGCACGGTCGAGACGCCGGCTTTCATGCCGCTCGGCACCGCGGGCACGATCAAGGCGATGCTGCCGCAGTCGGTCGCCGAGACCGGGGCGGAGATCGTGCTCGGCAACACCTTCCATCTGATGCTGCGGCCGGGCGCCGAGCGCGTGGCGACGCTGGGCGGCCTGCACAAGTTCATGAACTGGCCGCGGCCGATCCTGACCGATTCGGGCGGCTTCCAGGTGATGTCGCTCAAGGAGCTGCGCAAGCTCGATGCCGACGGCGTCACCTTCCGCTCGCCGATCGACGGCTCTGAGCACCGGCTGACGCCCGAGCGATCGATCGAGATCCAGGAGCTGTTGGACGCCGACATCACCATGTCGTTCGACGAATGCACGAGCTGGCCGGTCGAGGAGGCGGCGGCCGCCGCCTCCATGCGGCTGTCGATGAAATGGGCCGAGCGCGGCAAGCGCGCCTTCAGCGAGCGGCCGGGCTACGGCCTGTTCGGCATCGTCCAGGGCAGCACCTTCCCCAACCTGCGCGCCGAGAGCGCCACAGCGCTCACCAACCTCGGTTTCGACGGCTATGCCGTGGGTGGCCTCGCCGTCGGCGAGGGCCAGGCGGCGATGTTCAGCACCCTCGACGTCACCCTGCCCCTGCTGCCGGCCGACCGGCCGCGCTATCTGATGGGGGTCGGACGGCCCGCCGACATCGTCGGCGCCGTCAAGCGCGGCATCGACATGTTCGACTGCGTGCTGCCCACGCGCGGCGGCCGCACCGCGCAGGCCTTCACGCGGCGCGGCGAGCTCAACATGCGCAACGCGCGCCACCGCGACGATCCTAGGCCGATCGACGCCGAGTGCGCCTGTCCCGCCTGCCGCCATCACAGCCGGGCCTACCTGCATCACCTCGTCCGCGCCGAGGAGATTCTCGCCGCCATGCTGCTCACGTGGCACAATCTGCACTACTACCAAGACATCATGCGCGGCCTACGCGGCGCCATCGAGACCGGCTCGCTGGATCACTGGATCGCCGCATTCGAAGCCGAACAACAGCGCGGAGACATTCCGCCGTCAAACGGAGCGTAGCGTATGCCCAACGAGGCGTTGATCGTGGTCGACATGCAGAACGATTTCTGCGACGGCGGCGCGCTGGCCGTTCCGGGCGCCAACGCGATCGTGCCGGTGGTCAACCGCCTGATCGGCCGCCACGAGCATGTCGTGCTGACCCAGGACTGGCATCCGCCGGGCCATGCCTCGTTTGCCAGCGCCTGGTCGGGTGGCGAGGCGTTCAGCACCGTGCAATTCCCCTACGGGCCGCAGACGTTGTGGCCGGACCATTGCGTGCAGGGCACGTCGGGCGCGGCCTTTCACTCCCAGCTCGATGTCGACAAGGCACAGATGATCGTGCGCAAAGGCTTCCATACCGGCATCGATTCCTACTCGGCGTTCCGCGAGAACGACCGCATGACGCGCACCGGCCTCGACGGCTACCTGAAGGCGCGCGGCTTCACCCGGCTGGTGCTCTGCGGGCTGGCGCTCGACTTCTGCGTCGCCTGGTCGGCGATCGACGCCCGCCAAGCAGGCTTCGACGTTGCCGTCGTGCAGGAGGCC
>JABCYT010000064.1 GCA_013290035.1 Alphaproteobacteria bacterium | reverse complement strand
TCGCGCTTTGCCTCGCCGCGATCGCGCTGCGCTTGTTGCTGCGGTACTGAATTGGCGCTTGGGCAAAGCGGCGGAATTGTGTTTATCTAGTTCTTGTGCCGGTCCGGGGGTTCGGGCCCAACATGATATCGAAGACTGCGCGTTCGGGGAGGCGTCGTTGAATCGATTCCTGAGCAAGGACTTCCTGTCCGGGGTGATGTTCATCGCCTTTGGGCTGACGGCCTTGTATTTCGGCAACCATCTGGCGCTCGGCACACCCGTGCGCATGGGGCCGGGCTACGTGCCCCACAAGCTCGCCTGCATCATGCTGATCCTGGGCGGCATCATCAGCCTGGTCCCGCTCTATAGTACGGCCACACCCTCGGAGAAGAAGTCGATCTGGATCCCGGTCGGGGGGGCGGTCATCCTGTTCATTCCGGCGGCCCATTACCTTGTGCCCCTGTTCGACGCCGCGCCCTGGCTGGTCGCGGTCGCCGGCGACTGGTTCCAGCTGCTGGCGGTCGCCGGGCTGCTGGCCCTCCTTCTGCTGGGCGCCCTGGTGCCGATCTACGGCACCGCGCGCGCCGCCCCAGGCGCGCTCGAAGCGGTCGAAACGCCGAAATGGAAGCCGATCACCATGGTGACGCTCGGCATCGTCCTGTTCGCCGTGCTGCTCGAGCGCACCGGCATGTTTCCGGCGCTGGTGGCGCTGGTGCTGGTCGCCTCGCTGGGTGGCGAGGAATTCAAGACGGTGGAGGTGATCGGCAACATCATCGTGCTGACGATCCTGTCCATCGTCGTCTTCAAGATCGGGCTCGGGATGAACATCGCCGTCATCGAGGGAGTTTGGTGAGATGGATCTCCTGAACAACCTCTTCCTCGGCCTCACCGTCGCCGTCAGCATGCAGAACCTGCTGTATGCGCTACTCGGCTGCATGGTCGGCACGCTGATCGGCGTGCTGCCCGGCATCGGCCCGGTGGCGACCATCGCCATGCTGCTGCCGATCACCTTCCACCTGCCGCCGACCGCGTCGCTCATCATGCTGGCCGGCATCTACTACGGCGCCCAATACGGCGGCTCGACGACGTCGATCCTGGTCAACCTGCCGGGCGAGGCGTCGTCGGTGGTCACCTGCATCGACGGCTACCAGATGGCGCGCAAGGGCCGCGCCGGCGCGGCCCTGTCGATTTCGGCGCTGGGCTCGTTCTTTGCCGGCACCGTCGGCACGCTGATCATCGTGCTGTTCGCCGAGCCGCTGACCCGCATGGCGCAGAAATTCGGACCGGCGGATTATTGCTCGCTGATGGCCCTGGGCCTGGTGGCTGCGGTGGTGCTGGCGAACGGTTCGGTGGCCAAGGCGATCGCCATGGTGTTCCTCGGCCTGCTGTTCGGCCTGGTCGGCACCGACGTCAACACCGGCGCGCAGCGCTTCACCTTCGACATCCCCGAGCTCAGCGACGGCATCGACTTCGCGCCGATCGCGATGGGCCTGTTCGGCATCGCCGAGATCGTGGTCAACCTCGAACGACGAATGGAACGAACCGGCGCGATCAAGGTGGGTTCGCTTTGGCCCACTCGCGAGGAGATCCGCCGCTCGATTCCGGCGGTCATTCGTGGCACCGCGCTGGGCGCCGTTCTCGGCGTATTGCCGGGCGGCGGACCGACACTCGGCGCCTTCTCGGCCTACACCCTCGAAAAGAAGCTCTCCAAGCATCCCGAGGAATTCGGCAAGGGCGCGGTCGAGGGCGTGGCCTCGCCGGAATCGGCAAACAACGCCGCGGCGCAGACCTCGTTCATTCCCATGTTGACCTTGGGCATCCCGTCCAACGCCGTGATGGCGCTGATGGTGGGCGCCATGATCATCCAGGGCATCCAGCCCGGGCCCGAGGTCATGACCAAGAAGCCGGACCTGTTCTGGGGCATGATCGTCTCGATGTGGGTCGGCAACCTGATGCTGGTCATCATCAACCTGCCGATGATCGGCATGTGGGTGAAGCTGCTGACGCTGCCCTATCGCTTCCTCGCTCCGGCCATCCTGCTGTTCTGCGCCATCGGCGCCTACAGCCTGCAGAACAGCACCTTCCATGTCCTGCAGGTCGCCATGTTCGGCGTGCTGGGCTACATCTTCGTGCGGCTGGGCTGCGAGGGCGCACCCTTCCTGCTCGGCCTGGTGCTGGGCCCGCAGATGGAGGAATATTTCCGGCGCGCCATGCTTTTGTCACGCGGCGATCCGATGGTATTCCTGCAGCGGCCGATCAGCCTCGGCCTGCTGATCACCACGGCGTTGCTGCTGCTGCTGATGGCCCTGCCCAGCATCAAGCGGGCGCGCGAGGAAGCGTTCCAGGAAGAAGAGAGCTGACCCCAGGAGGAGTCCTTCGATGTCCGACCTGCCCAAGCGTGTGTTGATCGACGAGGAAGGCCCTCGCGAAGGCTTCCAGTCGGAAAAGAAGAAGATTGCGGTGGCCGACAAGGTGCGCCTGATCGAGGCGCTGGCGGACACCGGGCTCAGGCGCATCGCCTGCGTCTCCTACGTCAACCCCAAGCGCGTGCCCACCATGGCCGATGCCGAGGAAGTGGCGGCGGCCATCCGGCGCAAGCCCGGCATCCAGTACAGCGCCCTGTGGCTCAACCAGCAGGGTCTCGAACGGGCGTTGCGCGGGCCCCTGCATGTCGACGGCGGCGTGCGCATCACCGCGTCGGACACCTTCTCGCGCAAGAACATCGGCAAATCGGTGCCCGACGCCCTGGTCGAGCAGCGCCTGTCGCTAAAAACCTTCAAGGACCGCGGCATGCCCGTCGAATGGGGCGTCGTGCTGGGTGCCTTCGGCTGCAATTACGAGGGCGAGCTTTCCACCGAGCTGATCCTGCAGCGCGTGCAGTCGGTGCTCGACGAGGCCGAGAGGGCGGGCTTCAAGCTCAAGGGCATCAAGCTCACCGATGCCATGGGCTGGGCGACGCCGCAGTCGGTCGAGCGGCTGATCGGCGCCGTCCGTTCGAAGTGGCCCGAGCTCGAGATCGCGCTGCACCTGCACGACACGCGCGGCACCGGCATGGCGAGCGCCTATGCCGGCCTGCGGCTCGGCGTCACCAAGTTCGACGCCTCGATCGCCGGCCTGGGCGGCTGCCCGTTCGCCGCCACCGACGGCGCCGCCGGCAACATCTGCACCGAGGATTTCGCCTTCCTGTGCGAGGAGATGGGTGTGGAGACCGGCCTCGACATCGATCGCCTGATCGAGGTCGCCAGGCTCGCCGAGGAGGTGGTCGGCCGGCCGCTGCCCGGCCACGTCATGCGCGGCGGCACGTTGAAGGCCGCGAAACAAAAGGCTTCCGGACAGAGGGCCGCAGCATGAACGCCGAGACACTGCTTGCCGATTCGACCTATGTCGACGTCCCCTCGATACCCTGGCAGCCGACGCGCTTTCCCGGCATCGACAGCAAGATCCTGATGGAGAACAAGGCGACCGGCCTGTCGACCGTGCTGATGCGGTGGGCGCCGGGTGCACGGTTGCCGCATCACGAGCATGTCGCCATCGAGCAGAGCTTCGTGCTCGAAGGCTCCTTCGCCGACCATGACGGCGTGTGCCGCGCCGGCAACTACGTCTGGCGCCGCGCCGGCAGCCGCCACGATGCGTGGACCGACGAAGGCTGCCTGGTGCTGGCCTTCTTCCTCAAGCCCAATACTTTCTTCGATTGAGCGGCTCGACCCCAAAGCCTCATCCTGAGGAGCGCACGAAGTGCGCGTCTCGAAGGGTGGGCAACACCAAGACTGCTTCCCACCCTTCGAGACGGCGCTTCGCGCCTCCTCAGGGTGAGGTGTGCGCGCGAATAGGGTAGGAAAGTCATGCCTGGCGTTCTCGAAGGAATACGTGTTCTCGATTTCGGCCGGTACATCGCCGGTCCGTTCTGCGGCACGATGCTGGCCGACCTCGGCGCCGAGGTCATCCGCATCGAAAAGCTCGACGGCAGCGAGGATCGCTGGGTGACGCCCGTCGTCGACGGCGGCGAAGGCGCGATGTTCCTCCAGATGGGCCGCAACAAACTCGGCCTCACGCTCAACCCGATGAAGCCGGCCGGCCGCGAGATCGTGAAGAAGCTTTTGGCTCAGTCGGACGTGGTGATCGCCAACCTGCCCTACGAGACCCTGCAGGAGATGGGCATCGACTACGACACCATCTCGGCCATCAACCCGCGCATCATCCTGGCCACGACCTCGACCTTCGGCTCCGAAGGCCCCTACGCCACGCGCGTCGGCTTCGACACGATCGGCCAGGCGATGTCGGGCGCCATGTTCCTGTCGGGCGACGGCAAGGTGCCGACCCGCATGAACGCTCCGTTCGTCGATTTCGGCACCGCGCTGCTCAACACCGTGGGCGTGCTGGCCGCCCTGATCGACCGCGCCAAGAGCGGCAAGGGCCAGAAGGTCGAGACCGCGCTCCTGCGCACCGCCATGAACATCACCAACGGCCACCTGATCGAGCAGGCCATGCTCAACCTCAACCGCATCGCCACCCTCAACCGCGGCTTCACCGCGGGGCCGTCCGACACCTACAAGTGCCGCGACGGCTGGATCTATGCCATGACCATCGGCCAGCCGCTGTTCGTGCGCTGGTGCAAGCTGATGGGCGACGAGGCCCTGGCCAAGGACCCGCGCTTCAAGGACGACCTGGCGCGCGGCGACAATGGCGAGGCTCTGTCCGAAATCATGCAGAACTGGTGCAATACGCGGACTGTGAAAGAGGCGCTCGAGGCGCTGGAGGCAAACCGCATTCCGGCCGGCCCCGTCTACACGCCGCAGCAGACACTGGATGATCCCCATATCCGACACGCCAAATTCTTCCACGGAATGGAGTATCCCGGCGCCGCCAAGCCGGTGCCGATCGTGCAGGAGCCGGTGAAACTCTCCCGCACGCCGCTCACCATCCGCCGCCGTGCGCCCCGGCTTGGCGAGCACACCGACCAGATTTTACAGGAGCTTGGGTATGAACCGGCCGCCATCGACAAGCTGCGGGCCGACCGGGTCGTTTGAGAAAAACGACCGGGTCGTTTAAGCGATCGTTTGACGAAATAGCGCTGGCATGATTCAACGCTCCTTCGCGGCGTATCATCTACCGGGGGGGTGGGAGGAATAATGCGCAGGCAGCTTGCTGCAGCTCTCGTCGTGACGGTGATGGGTTCGACCGCGGTGGCCGCGGCGAACGACTTCCCCTATGGCCGGTCGCTGGCCTTCACCGTCTATCGCAACGGCAAGGAAATCGGCCACCATACGATTTCCTTCCAGAACGAGGGCGTCAATCGCAAGGTCACGGTGGCCGTCGACCTTGCTGTCAGGGCATTGGGCGTCACCGCCTATCGCTATATCCATAACAGCCGCGAGGTGTGGAGCGGCAACGCGCTGCAGGCACTCGAAGCGCAGACCGACGACAACGGCAAGAAGTACGTCGTACGCGTGCAACGTGGCAGCAATGGCCTGATCGTGGACCGCGAGGCGTTGCCGCAACCGTTTGCCTCTGCCAGCGCCGACCAGGGCGCGCAGCTTCCCGAGATCGGCCATGAACTGTTGCCGCCCAGCACCCTGCCGACGTCGAACTGGAACATGGGACAGGTCGGCCAATCCGTCCTGCTCAATACCCAGTACGGAACCCAGTCGCATGCCACGATCACGCCAATGGGCCGCGAGCCGGTCAAGACGGTGAGCGGCGCCACGATCGAAGCGACCCGCTACCATTACACCGGCGACCTCAGGATGGATCAGTGGTTCGACGACCGCGGGCGCTGGGTCAAGGCCGCCTTCCCGGCTTTCGACGGATCGACGATCGAGTACATTCTGCAGGAATGACTCCTGCCGAGCGCTTCGCGCGACTGCCCGGTCTCCTCGCCGCCGACACCGACCTCCGCCGTCGCGGCCGCTGGCTAGACGTCGACTGCCGCATCGACATCGGCGCCGAACCCTTCCATCTCGTCCTTCGCCAAGGCGCCCTCGCAGCGCTGGAGCGCGGACCGCGGCTGATGCGCGCCACCGCCTTCTCGATCCGCGGCACCGACGAGGCCTGGCGGCGGCACTGGCACAAGGTGCCGGAGCCCGGCTGGCACGACCTCTTCGCCCTTGCCAAGCGTGGCGTCGCCTCGATGGAGGGCGATCTGCGGCCGCTGTTGCAGAACCTGCAGTACTTCAAGGACCTGCTGGCGCTGCCGCGCCGCCTGGCGGAGGAGGACTGAGCCATGGCGCCGGCGCTCGAGCCGATGACGGGCCGCTACCTGCGGATGGAGATCGAGGGCATCGCGCACCGCGTTTACTTCGAGGAGGCCGGCCAGGGCATCCCGCTGGTCTGCCTGCACACGGCCGGCGCCGACAACCGCCAATACCGCCATCTGCTGGCCGATCCCGAGATCACGCGGCGCTTCCGCGTGCTGGCCTTCGACATGCCCTGGCACGGCAAGTCGACGCCGCCCGACGGCTGGCAAGAGGGTGAGTACCGGCTGACGACGGCGTCCTACACGGCAGCCATCCGCGCCTTCTGCCAGGCCCTCGAGCTCGAGCGGCCGGTGGTCATGGGCTGCTCGATCGGCGGGCGCATCGTGCTCAACCTGGCGATCGCGCACGCCGCCGAGTTCCGCGCCCTGATCGCGCTCGAAGCCGCCGACTTCCAGCAGCCGTGGTACGACACGGCGTGGCTGCACCGGCCGGACGTCCATGGCGGCGAGGTCTCAGCCGCGCTGATCTCGGGCCTGATCGCGCCGCACAGCCCGCCGGCCAGCCGCCACGAGACGCTCTGGATGTACATGCAGGGCGGTCCCGGCGTGTTCAAGGGCGACCTCTACTTCTATCGCGTCGACGGCGATCTGCGCGAGAAGGTGAAGACGATCGACACCAAGGTCTGCCCGCTCTACCTGCTGACCGGCGAGTACGACTTCTCCTGCACCGCCGAGGACACGCTGCGCACGGCCCGCCAGATTCCCGGCGTCGAGGTCCAGATCATGAAGCAAGTCGGCCACTTCCCGATGAGCGAGAATCCCGCGAAGTTCCGCGAGTACATTCTGCCGGTGCTGGCGAAGATCTCCAGCTCTCGCCCTCCCCACGCGTAGCGTGGGGAGGTGTCGCCGCCTTGCGGCGACGGAGGGGTCGTGAGCAGCACGACCGATGCTCATGACCCCTCCGTCCGCTGCGCGGACACCTCCCCAAGCTTCGCTTGGGGAGGAAAAGAATGCGCTCAAAGAATATGAAACACGTCGTAGATCGGGCCGGTCGGCTCGCGGCGGCCGGTGGCGACGCAGACGATGCGGTTCAGGAAGCGATATTTCTCCGACGCGGTCTCGAATGACGGCGTGGTGCGGAAATAGTACTGGCTGGGATCGACCTTCTCACCCTTGTTGAGCTGCTCGATCACCCAGGCCGGGCCGTGCCGCATGCCGCGATAGCTCATGTAGATGAGATGGTCGTCATGGGTCTTAAGCGTGATCCGGACGTCGAGTTGCAGGACGCCGTCGCGCCGCAGCAGCAGCCAGTCGCCGCCTGGCGAGGGCAGCACCGTGCCCTTCAATTCCTCGCCCTCGAAGCGTCCGCCGGTGACCGCCGCGATGCGACGGCGGCCATAGGGCGTCTCGCCGAGATCAGTGAAGTTCGGATCGACGGTCAGGCTGAGCGTGAACAGATGGGAGGAGTGGAGCACGGGCTCGGTCATCGTCATTCCCTCAGATCTTGGCGCTGCGGCCCGCCCAATAGGGTTCGCGCAACTCGCGCTTCATGATCTTGCCGATGGTACTGCGCGGCAGCGACTCACGAAACTCCACCGCGGCCAGGCGCTGGGTCTTGCCGAGCTGGTGGTTGGCCCAGTCGCGGATCTCCGCCTCCGTCGCCGTGGCGCCCGGCCGGCCCACGCAAAGCGCCATCGGCTGCTCGCCCCACTGCTCGCTCGGAACGCCGATGACGGCGACGTCGATCACGTCGGGATGCCGCAGCAGCAACACTTCGATGTCGGCGGCATAGACGTTGAAGCCGCCGGAAATGATCATGTCCTTCTTGCGATCGAGCAGGACGACGAAGCCGTCCTCGTCGATGCGGCCCATGTCGCCCGACTTGAAGAACAGGCGGCCGTGCTTGTCGTGCCAGAACAGGTCGCGCGTCTTGTCGGCCTGCTTGTAGTAGCCCTTCATCATCACCTGGCCGCGCCCGGCCAGCTCGCCGACCTCGCCCTGCGGCAGCTCCCTGCCCTGCTCGTCCAGCACCACGACCTCGCTGCCCAGCCCCGGCTTGCCCACGGTGTGGAGCTTGTCGGGATGAAGGTTCGCTTCGAGAGTGCAGGAGCCGCCGCCCTCGGTCAGGCCGTAGATCTCGATCAGACGGCCCGGCCAGCGTTTCAGGCAGTCGGCCTTGATGGCGGCGCGCAGCGGCGCGCTGGTCGAGAGCTTGGCCTTGAAGGAACCAAGGTCGTACTTGTCGAAGTCGGGATGCGCCAGGAGGCGCTGGTACTGCACCGGCACCAGCATAGCGTGGGTGACGCGCTCGCGCTCGGCGATCTCCAGGAACTTCACGACATCCGACTTGGGCATCAGGATGGTCGTGCCGCCGACGCCGACGCTCGCCAGCAGGGCGACGAGCGTGGTGTTGGAATAGAGCGGCGTCGAGGCGAGCGAGATCGTGTCCGGCCCGTAGTCGAACGCGGTGAACCGCACCGCCAGAAGATCGCGCATGGCGTGGCTGTGCAGGATGCCTTTGGGCAGGCCGGTCGTACCGGAGCTGTAGATGATGTTGAAATCGTCGAGCTGGCCGATCGGCAACTCGAAGGCGGCATCGCTCGCCGGCGCCAGCCATTCCTCGAAATCGCGCCAGCCCGCGCGCCTGAAGTCGTAGGCGATGCGGCCATCCGCGATCAGCTTGGGCAGCCGGCCCTCATAGGGTTCGACCAGGCTGCGATACTGGTCCGACAGGAAAAGGACCTTGGCATCGCAATCGTCGAGCATCTTCTCCAGCGCATCGGCCGCCGCCATGGTCGACAGCGGCACCACGCAGGCGCCGGCGCGCAGCCCGCCCATGAAAGTCTCGAGATATTCGATCGAATTGGTGGCCAGGATGGCGATCTTGTCGCCGCGGCCGACGCCCATAGCCGACAGCGAGCGGGCGATCCGGTTGATGCGCTGGTCGAAGGCGCGCCATGTACGCGCCTTGCCCTCGCACATGACCGCGATTTTTTCGGGATGGGCCCGGGCGTTGCGCGCCACGCGCACCGGAATCGAGACGAAGTCGGGGAAATCGTCCAGCGTCGGCTGCGGCACCAGAGCCGTGTCGGGACTCATCGCGACGACCCTATTTCTTGGGCTCGACCTTTGCCACCGGTCCGCCCGCCTTCTTCCACGCCCCGAAGCCGCCTTCCAGGTGCGCGACCGGCGTCAGCCCCATGTCCTGCGCCGTCTTGGTGGCGAGCGCCGACCGCCAGGCGCCGGCGCAGAAGAACACGAACTTGGCGCCGGTCTGGAAATAATCCTTGGCGTAGGGACTCTCGGGATCGATCCACATCTCGAGCATGCCGCGCGTCACGTTGATGGCGCCGGGGATCGTGCCGTCGCGCCACAGTTCGCGCGGATCGCGGATGTCGATGAAGGTCACGCCGGGCTGGCCGTGGACTTTCATGGCGTCGGCGAGCGGCAAGGTTTCGATCTGGCCGTTGGCCTCGTCGACCATCTGCTTGACGGTCTTCTTGATCTTGAGCGGCATCGACGTTCCTCCGATGCCCAGTTGTACGGTCAGACGGCGAAGGGCGGAAGGCCTTCGGCTATTTCTTGGTCTGCGGAACTGCGGCCAGCTCGGCCAGCCACGCGTCCGGGCTGCCGTCCGACGGCGCCCGCCAGTCGCCGCGCGGCGACAACGAGCCGCCCGAGGAGATCTTCGGTCCGTTGGGCAGCGCCGAGCGCTTGAACTGGTTGGTGAAGAAGCGGCGCAGGAACAGTTCCAGCCACTGCCGGATCTCGGCCAGCGTATAGGCGCGCCGCGTGCCGGCCGGCAGGTTGGCCGGCCACGTGCCCTTCTCGGCATCGTGCCAGGCGTTCCAGGCGAGGAAGGCGATCTTGGAAGGCCGATAGCCGAGACGCGTCAGGTAGAAAAGATTGAAATCCTGCAGCGCATAGGGCCCGACCGACTGCTCGGTCGACTGGACCGCGCCACCCGCTCCCGCCGGGATCAGCTCGGGCGAGATTTCGGTGTCGAGGATGTCGTGCAGGATCGCGGCCGTCTCCTTGTCGACGTCGCCCGAGGCGGCGACGAAGCGGATCAGGTGCTGGATCAGCGTCTTGGACACCGAGCCGTTGGGATTGTAGTGCGACATGTGATCGCCGACGCCGTAGGTGCACCAGCCCAGGCCCAGCTCGGAGAGATCGCCGGTGCCCACCACCATGCCGCC
>JABCYT010000063.1 GCA_013290035.1 Alphaproteobacteria bacterium | reverse complement strand
GCCTTCTCGCTCAACGCGTTGATGTTGTCGCCGCGATCGAAGCGCACCACGGCGATCCTGCCATCGGGCCCGAGACCTTTCTCGATGTTGACGAACTGGCGCTCCATTGGCGCGTTCCTCCTGTGTTCGCCGGAAGGTAGCGCCTCGGCTTTACAAGGGCGAGGCGCTTCGCTTGACTGCGCGCCATGTCGAAATCGATCGGATCCGTCGCCCTCGAACGTCGCGTCGACGCGTTGTTCTCCCGTTACACCCGGCCCGGCTCGCCGGGCGCCGTCGCGGCCGTCATGCGCGGCGGCGAGATCGAGCTCTGCAAGGGCTACGGGCTCGCCAGCATCGAATTGGGCGTGCCGATCCAGCCGCGGACGCGCTTTCGCATCGCCTCGGTGAGCAAGCAGTTTACCGTGAGCGCCGCGCTGATGCTGGCCGAGGAAGGCAAGCTCAAGCTCTCCGATCCGCCGCACAAGTATCTTCGCGAGCTGAAACCGCTGCCCGTCACCATCGACCAGATGATGCGCAATTCGAGCGGACTGCCGGATTTCCTCGAGCTGCTGCGGCTGGGCGGCCACGGCCTCGACAAGCCGGCGCGGCCGCAGGACCTTGTGGCCGCCTGCGCGCGCAACAACCATCTCAACTTCGCGCCGGGCAGCCGCTTCCTCTACAGCAACACGAACTTCCTGCTGCTCGGCCTGATCATCGAGAAGCTCACGGCCAAGAAATTGGGCGACGTCCTCGCCGAGCGCATCTTCGGGCCGCTCGGCATGGCCAGCACCCTGCTGGCGCACGAGATCGACACGGTGATCCCGGGCCTCGCCACGGGATATCTCGGCGATTTCGAGAGCGGTTTCCGCCGCGCCGCGCACGCCTACCCGCAGGGCGGCGAAGGCGGCCTCACCTCGACCGTCGAGGATCTGCTGATCTGGAGCCGGCATTTCGATCAGCCAACGCTTTCGCCCAAGGGACTGCCGGCGCAACTCGCGGCCGCGGCGCCGCTCGCCGGCGGCCATGCCAACAAATATCGCCGCGGCGTGCAGGCCGACGACATGCGCGGCCTCGCCACCATCGGCCATGGCGGCCTGTGGCCGGGCTATCGCACGGAATTCCTGCGGCTGCCGCAGGCGGATCTCACCATCGTGGTGATCGCCAATCTGGGCAGTATCGATCCCTGGCGGCAGGCCCGCGCCATCGCGACGCTGGCGCTGGAAGGCGACAGGCGATTGAAGCCCGCCCTGCCCACCATCGGCGAGGCCGAGATCAAGCCGCTCGGCGGCCTCTGGTTCAACGCCGAAGAGCCCGCGTTGTTCGACCTGGCGTGGCGCAACGGCGAGGCCACGGTCACCCAGAACGGGCTGCCGTTCGCGCTGGGTCGCCGCGCCGACGGCTGGCTGGCCGCCGAACGCGGCTCGTTCGAATTCGCCCTCAAGCCCGGCCGAACCGGGACAGCGCGGGTCGATCTCGGCGCCGGCCGCGTGCTCACCTTCAAGAAGCTCGGCCGGCGCAAGTCGGTGCCGGCGGCGATCGCCGGCCGCTACGTTTCGGCCGACTCGGGCGCCACCTGGGAGATCGAGCGCAGCGGCGAGGACTGGGCCGCCGCCGTTGGCGGACCGCTGATCGCCGGCGGCCCGCCCTGGTCGCTGCGCGGCATCGACGCCGACACCGTCGAGATCGAGTCACCAGGCACCTGGCTCCAGGTCAGCCAGCTCGCCCATCTCGTGCGCGACCGCGCCGGCCGCATCGTGGCGCTGGAAGTGTCGACCGGCCGGATCAAGAAGATGCGGTTCGAGCGGGTGGAGTAGCGCTGGGGGCGCGCCACTCCAGTCGCGCGCCCCCGGAAATCACCGGAACGGAATCGCGTACATCAGGCCGCCGTTGGTCCACAGCGCGTTCTGACCGCGCTCGAGCTTGAGCGGCGTGTCCTTGCCGACGTTGCGCTCGAAGCTCTCGCCGTAGTTCCCGATCTGCTTGACGATGTTGTACATCCACTTCTCGTCGACACCGACGGCCTTGCCGTAGCCCGGCGTGACGCCCAGGAAGCGCTTGATGGCCGGATCGTCGCTCTTCAGCATCTCGTCGACGTTCTTCGAGGTGATGCCCATCTCCTCGGCCTCGATCATGCCGATCAGCGTCCATTTGACGAGGTCGAACCACTGATCGTCGCCGTGGCGCACGAGGGGGCCGAGCGGCTCCTTGGAGATGCGCTCGGGCAGGATCGTGTGCTCGCCCTTGCCCGAGAGCTGGCCGGCGCGCACCGCGGCCAACCCCGAAGCGTCCGTCGTGTAGGAATCGCAGCGGCCGGCGGCGTAGGCCTGCAGGAGCTCGTCGAGCTTCTCGATCAGCACCGGCTTGAAGGTCATCTTGTTCTTGCGGAAATAGTCGGCGAGGTTGAGCTCGGTCGTCGTGCCCGGCTGCACGCAGATCGTGGCGCCGTTCAGGTCCTTGGCGCTTTTGATGTTGCTCTTGGTCGGCACCATGAATCCCTGGCCGTCGTAGAAGTTCACGCCCGCCATGTTGAAGCCGAGCGAGGTATCGCGCAGCAGGGTCTGCGTGGCGTTGCGGGTGATGACGTCGACCTCGCCCGACTGCAGCGCCACGAAGCGCTGCTGCGCCGTGGTCGGCGTGAACTTGGCCTTTTCGCTATCGCCGAACATCGCCACCGCGATCGCCCGGCAAAGATCGACATCGAGCCCGGTCCACTTGCCCTGGCTGTCGGAGAAAGAGAAGCCCGCCAGGCCGGTGTTGACCGCGCACTGCACGAAGCCCTTGGCCTTCACCGCGTCGAAGGTCTGCCCGGCCGACGCCGGCACCGCGGCGACTGCCGCCACGGCCGAGAACGCCGCCGCAGCGGCGAGAGTTTTGAGAAACATCGTTGAAGCCCCTGTTCTTATGTTTTCAGGGGCAGCATAGCAAAAGGCGCGCCGGGTTACTGGCGCGCCTTTGTTGGACGGACGACCGATCAAATCGTCCGTTCGACCATCATCTTCTTGATCTCGGCGATGGCCTTCGCCGGATTGAGGCTCTTGGGGCAGGTCTTGGTGCAATTCATGATGGTGTGGCAGCGGTAGAGCCGGAAAGGATCCTCGAGCTGGTCGAGCCGCTCGCCCTTGGCCTCGTCGCGGCTGTCGGCCAGCCAGCGATAGGCCTGCAGCAGGATGGCGGGCCCGAGATAGCGCTCGCCGGTCCACCAGTAGGACGGGCATGAGGTGGTGCAGCAGAAGCACAGGATGCACTCCCACAGCCCGTCGAGCTTGGCGCGCTCCTCGTGCGACTGCAGCCGCTCGCGGGTCGGCGGCTGGCTGGTCGACTTCAGCCACGGCTCGATCGCGGCGAGCTGGGCGTAGGGCACGGTGAGATCGGGCACCAGGTCGCGCACCACCGGCATGTGCGGCAGCGGGTAGATCTTGATGTCGCCCTTCACGTCGGCAATGAACTTGGTGCAGGCCAGCGTGTTGGTGCCGTCGATGTTCATGGCGCACGAGCCGCACACGCCCTCGCGGCACGAGCGACGGAAGGTGAGCGAGCTGTCGATCTCGTTCTTGATCTTGATCAGCGCGTCCAGGACCATCGGGCCGCATTGGTCCATGTCGACTTCGTAGGTGTCGATCGAGGGATTCTTGCCGTCGTCGGGCGTCCAGCGATAGACCTTGAACGCCTTGATGTTCTTGGCGCCCGCCGCCGCCTTGTAGGTCTCGCCGACGCCGACCTTGGAATTGGCGGGCAGTGTGAACTCAGCCATCGCTTCCTCTCAAAACTCTCGGGCGCCCCACTCCGCGGCGTCCTAGTACACGCGCGCCTTGGGTGGGAACGACTGTACATCGTTGCTCATCGGCTGCAGCTTCACCGGGCGGTAGTCGATGCGGGTCTTGCCCTTTTCGTCCACCCAGATCGCGGTGTGCTTCATCCATTCCTTGTCGTCACGCTCGGGGAAATCCTCGCGGGCATGCGCGCCGCGGCTTTCCTTGCGGTTGGCGGCCGAACGGATGGTGGCCTGGGCCTGCACGATCAGGTTCTCGAACTCCAGCGTCTCCATGAGATCCGAGTTCCAGATCAGGGAGCGATCCTTGACCCGGATGTCGGAGCTGCCGGCGATCACCTGGTCCATCTTCGCACAGCCCTCGTCGAGGCTCTGCTGGGTGCGGAACACCGCGCAGTCGTTCTGCATGGTGCGCTGCATGTTGAGGCGGAGCTGCGCCGTGCCGGTGCCGCCCGCGGCGTGGCGCAGCCGGTCGAAGCGGGCGATCGCCTCCTCGCCGGCGTGCGGCAGCTGCTTGTGCGACTCGCCCGGCGTCAGCACCTCGGCGCAGCGATTGGCGGCGGAGCGGCCGAACACCACGAGGTCGAGCAGCGAGTTGGAGCCCAGCCGGTTGGCGCCGTGGACGGAAACGCAGGCCGCCTCGCCGATCGCCATCAGGCCGGGAACGGCGGTGTTGGGATCGCCGTTCTTGACCGTCATCACCTCGCAGTGATGGTTGGTCGGGATGCCGCCCATATTGTAGTGGCAGGTCGGCAGGATGGGGATCGGCTGGCGCGTGACGTCGACGCCGGCGAAGATGCGCGCCGTCTCGGCGATGCCGGGCAGCCGCTCGTGGATCACCTTGGGATCGAGATGCTCGACATGCAGCTCGATATAGTCGTGGTTGGGGCCACAGCCGCGGCCTTCGCGGATCTCGATGGTCATGGCACGGCTCACCACGTCGCGCGCGGCCAGATCCTTGGCCGAGGGCGCATAGCGCTCCATGAAGCGCTCGCCGGTCGAGTTGGTGACGTAGCCGCCCTCGCCGCGCACGCCCTCGGTGATCAGGCAGCCAGCACCATAGATGCCGGTGGGATGGAACTGGATGAACTCCATGTCCTCGAGCGGCAGGCCGGCGCGCAGCACCATGGCGCCGCCGTCGCCGGTGCAGGTGTGGGCCGAGGTGGCGGTGAAGTAGACGCGGCCGTAGCCGCCGGTCGCCAGCACCACCTTGTGGGCGCGGAAGCGGTGGATGGTGCCGTCGTCGAGGTTCCACGCCATGACGCCGCGGCAGGTGCCCTCGTCCATGATGAGATCGAGGGCGAAATACTCGATGAAGAATTCAGCGTTGTTCTTCAGCGACTGCTGGTAGAGCGTGTGCAGGATGGCATGGCCGGTGCGGTCGGCGGCGGCGCAGGTGCGCTGGGCAATGCCCTTGCCGAACTCGGTCGTCATGCCGCCGAACGGCCGCTGGTAGATCTTGCCCTCGGGCGTGCGGCTGAACGGCACGCCGTAATGCTCGAGCTCGATGATCGCCGGCACCGCCTCGCGCACCATGTATTCGATGGCGTCCTGGTCGCCCAGCCAGTCCGAGCCCCTGACGGTGTCGTACATGTGCCAGCGCCAGTCGTCCGGCCCCATGTTGCCGAGCGAGGCCGAGATGCCGCCCTGCGCCGCCACGGTGTGGCTGCGCGTCGGGAACACCTTGGTGATGCAGGCGGTCTTCAGTCCCTTGGCGGCGAGGCCGAAGGTGGCGCGCAGGCCCGCACCGCCGGCGCCGACCACGACGACGTCGTACTCGTGATCGACCACCTTGTAGGCGTTGCCGCCGATATTGATCGTGCCCGCGGTTGCGCCGTAACTCTTGCCGTTGCTCGCTTCGGCCATGGTCAGCTCCCGAATCCGATACGCAGGACGGCCACGACCGCGGCCAACCCGAACAACACCGCGATGAAGCGCACCGCCACGATCAGCGCCAGCTTCGACCCGTCGCCATGCACGTAGTCCTCGATCACGACCTGCAGGCCGAGCTGGCCGTGATGCAGGCCGATGGCGATGGTCAGGATCAGCAGCACCATGACGACCGGCGAACCGATCCAGGCGCGCACGGCGCCATAGTCGGCCCCGCTCATCATCACCAGCGAGATCGCGAACCACACGACGAGCGGGATCAGCGCAATGGCGGTGAGCCGCTGCGCCCACCAGTGGTGCACGCCCTCGCGGGCCGAGCCGAGGCCGCGGGCGCGGGCGAGAGGAGTCCGGAGGTCGCTGTTCATCGGTTTGCCCTCACACCAGCCTGAGGCCGACGATCCACGACACGACCGTGGCGATCAGCGCGACGGCGACGACGATCCAGCCGCTGCGATAGGCGTCCTTGAGCTCGAAGCCGTAGCCCGCATCCCAGAACAGGTGCCGGATGCCGTTGCACAGGTGATAGAAGGCGCAGAACAGCCAGCCGCCCAGTACGATGCGGCCCAGGATCGACGTGTTGAAGCCCTGGAACAGCGCATAGGCCGTGGGATTGGCGGCCGCGTAGATCACCCAGGTCGCGAGATAGAGCGCGCCGACCGAAAGCGCGATGCCGGTGGCGCGATGCAGGATCGACAGGACGGAAGTGAGCTGCCACTTGTAGACCTGCAGATGTGGGGAAAGCGGCCGATGCACCGGCCGATTGGCGACGCTCATCGCGTAAGAACCTCAATAGCCGAGATCGGCTGATCTTTATTTAGCGCCGCGCCGCTTCAAGTCAATGAAAGTCGCCGACGGCGGCTGGTTAAGCCTCGGATTTCTAAGCGAAATTCTTATCGGCGCGGCATCAGCAGCCAGTAGTCGAGGTCGAGCACGACCGCCGGATGATATTTGCCGTCGGCCTGCTTCCCCGGCCACGAATCGCAGGGGCAATCCTTGGCGGCAATGGTTCTCACCCGCAGCCCACCGACATCCGCGCGACCTGGCAGCGGCGCCTTCTCCAGCACCTCCGACCAGGCATAGATGGTGTCGCCGCCAAAGGTCGGCGCGACATGGCTGCCGGCGTTGATCGCCGCCACGCGAAAGCCGTTGGCGAGGCCGTTGAACGACAGCGCGCGGGCCAGCGAAATGACATGGCCGCCATAAGCGAGGCGCCGGCCGAATCGGGTGTTCTTGCCGGCAAAGGCGTCGAAATGGACTCGCGCGGTGTTCTGGTAGAGCCGCGTCGAGAACATGTGGTCGGAATCCTCGAGCGTGATGCCGCTCACATGGTCGATGCGCTCGCCTGCTTCGTAATCCTCCCAGCGGTACGGCGAACCGGCGGCGACATCGTCGTAGGCGGCAAGCGTCAGGTTGACCGGCACGATCAACTCTGCCGGCTGGACGGAAGAAGCGGTCTTCGGCACCACGGGCGCACCGACTGCGGCCTCATGATCGCGCTTGTGCACCATCACCCAGCGCACGTAGTCGAGCACCATCTCGCCGTTCTGATTGGCGCCGATCGAGCGCACCCAAACGACGCCGCTGGCGCGGTTGGAGTTTTCGCGCAGGCCGAGAACCGTCGAATGCGCCGACACCGTATCGCCGGGATAGACCGGCACGCCCCAGCGAAACTCTGCATAGCCGAGATTGGCGACGGCATTCAGCGAGATGTCGGGCACGGTCTTGCCGATCACGACATGGAAGACCAGCAGGTCGTCGAGCGGCGCGCGCGGCAGGCCGAGCGAGCGGGCGAAGACGTCCGAGGAGTTGATGGCGAAGCGCGAGCCGTAGAGGCCGATGTTCAACGCCGCATCGGCCTCGGTGAGCGTGCGCGGCGTGGCGTGGCGGATCTCCTGGCCGATCCGGAAATCCTCGAAGAAGTTGCCGGTGCTGGTTTTGCCCTTGCTGGTCATGCCGCTTCCTGCAGTTCCTTGATCGCCGCCGCCAGCGCCAGCGCGCGCTCGGCCTGTTCGACATGGAGGTTCTCGATCATCCGGCCGTCGACCGTGACCACTCCCTTGCCTTCGGCTTGCGCGGCCTTGAAGGCAGCGACGATCTTGCCGGCCATCTCGAGCTCCGTGGCCGACGGGGCGAAGATCTCGTTGCACGGCTCGACCTGGCTGGGATGGATCAGGGTCTTGCCGTCGAACCCCATCTCGAGTCCCTGCTGGCAGACGGCGCGGAATCCCTCGGCGTCGCGGATGTCATTGTAGACGCCGTCGAGGATGGTTAGCCCATAGGCCCGCGCGGCCAGCATGCCGAGGCCGAGCGCCGTCACCATCGGCAGGCGCATCGGCGTGTGGCGCGCCCGCATGTCCTTCACCAGATCGTTGGTGCCCATGACGAACAGCGCGAGCCTGGGATGGGAGCCCGCGATCTCCTCGGCGCGCAGGATGGCTTTCGGCGTCTCGATCATCGCCCATACCGCCAGGGTCGGCGGCGCGCCGGCGGTGTCGAGCAGCGACACGACATGGGTGACCTCGGCGGCGCTCTCCACCTTGGGCACCAGGATCGCATCGGCGCCGGACGCGGCGATGGCCTCGATGTCGGCGGCACCCCATGCCGTCGCAAGCCCGTTGCACCGGATGGCGATCTCGCGTTTGCCGTAGGCCTTGCTGTCCGCGGCCAGCACGACATTGACGCGGGCGGCTTCCTTGGCGTCGGGGGCGACGGCGTCCTCGAGATCGAAGATCAGAGCGTCGGCCGGCAGGGCGCGCGCTTTTTCCAGCGCGCGCGTGTTGGCACCCGGCATATAAAGAACGCTACGGCGCGGGCGAACGGTCTTCGACATCTAAAACTCCCCAGAAACGCCGCGGACTATAATGACGGGCCTCCTTGTGGCAAGGTGACCGCTTCCATGCGCTTTCTCTCGCTCCAGAGCCATGTTGCCTACGGCTATGTCGGCAATCGGGCGGCAACTTTTCCCCTGCAACGATTGGGCCACGAGGTCTGGGCGGTAAACACGGTCGAATTCTCGAATCACACGGGTTACGGCGCCTGGCGCGGCCGCACGGCCCCGGCCGACCAGGTCGCCGAGATCGTGCGGGGTATCGAGGAGCTCGGCCTGCTGTCCCGGTGCGACGCGCTGCTCACGGGTTATGTCGGCGATGCCGCCCTGGCCGACGTCGTGCTCGACACGGCGCGCCGCGTGCGCGCCGCCAACGCCAAGGTCGTGTGGTGCTGCGATCCGGTGCTGGGCGATGTCGACACCGGCATCTACGTCAAGCCGGGCATCGACAGCTTCTTCCGTGAGCGCGCCATTCCCGCCGCCGATCTGGTGACGCCCAACCATTTCGAGCTCGAGCACCTGACCGGTCGCAGGATCTCGACCATGAGCGAGACGCTGGCGGCCGCCCGCAGCCTGCTGAACGGGCCGCGGCTCGCCTTGATCACCAGCCTGCGGCGCGCCGACGCGCCAGCCGACCAGATCGAGATGGTCGCGGTCGGCCCAGACGCTGCGTGGCGGATCTCGACGCCGTTGATCGGTTTCGACATCGCGCCGAATGGAACGGGCGATGCGGTCGCCGCGTTGTTTTCGGCCCACTGGATCGAAAGCGGCGACATCGCCCTGGCGCTCGGCAAGGCCGCCTCGTCGATTTTCGCCGTGCTCGAAGTCACCCGTGCCCAGGGCGAGCGCGAGCTGCAACTGGTGGCGGCGCAGGACAGGATGGTCGCGCCGTCGCGCCACTTCACGGCGGAAAAGCTATAGCCACGCAATGAACGTTCCGGGCTTCGTCTTCAATCCGATCGCGCTCGCCATCGAGGGCGCGGCCATCGGATTCGTGATCGCCGTCCCGGTCGGTCCGGCCGCGGCGCTCTGCATCCGCCGTTCGATCACCGTGGGCGCGATGGCGGGCTACATGACCGGCATCGGCGCGGCGCTGGGCGATGCCGTGTTCGGCGCAGTAGCGGCTTTCGGCCTCTCCTTCGTCGAGCAATTCGTCATCGAGCGCGAATCCTGGCTGCTCGGCATCGGCGGCATGGTGCTGGCGATCATGGGCTGGACGACGATGCGCCACCGGCCGCGCTCCGTCGGCGACCCGGTGGCCGACGATCGCGAACACCGGGTGGCGACGCATCTGCACTACGCCAGTTCGAGCTTCTTCATCACCGTGTTCAATCCGGTGACCGTCATGGCCTTCGGCGCCGCCTTCGCCAGCCGCAATCTGGCGGGCGTCGGCGCCAGCCTGCCCGACGCGGCCCTGCTGGTGGGCGCGGTGTTCTGCGGCGCGCTCGCCTGGTGGACGATCATCTGCGCGGCTTCGGTGTCGCTGCGCGCGCGCTTCACCGGCGCCGGCCTGCTGTGGCTGAACCGCTGCTCCGGCGCGATCATCCTGGGTTTCGGCCTGCTGGCGCTCGTCTCGCTGTTGCCGCTGCCCTGGAAGCAGATCGGCCGCTATCTCGGCCTCTAGGCCAGCGTGCAGACCTCCTCGAACGGCATGCGCGGGCTGCGGTTGAACAGCTTGGCGTGATCGCCGTAGCCGATGTTGCACAGGAAGTTCGCCTTGAAGCGGCCGTCGGGGAAGAACGCCGCATCGGCCTTGGTATTGTCGAAGCCG
The DNA here is from genome assembly GCA_013290035.1 of Alphaproteobacteria bacterium. Classification (GTDB taxonomy): domain Bacteria; phylum Pseudomonadota; class Alphaproteobacteria; order Reyranellales; family Reyranellaceae; genus Reyranella. The sequence goes on along the minus strand of JABCYT010000063.1, from coordinate 266 downwards.
CTCATGGCGCCGACGTCGAAGCCCAGCGAACGCGCTGCGATCATCAGGTAGGCGCCCTGCAGCGTGCCGTATCGAAGCTTGTTCGTAGGGTCGAGCCGAGCGCGGTTCATGCTAGGCTCCCCCGGCACCCTGACGCAGGACCCTGTCGATGTTGCCCCTTCTGCTCGACCCCGCAAAATTCCAGGACGCGCACTTTACCGCCAAGGGTGAGCAACGGGCGCAGGTCGGCCTCAAGGCGCTCGAAACGCTTTGGTTCAACACCGGCA
>JABCYT010000062.1 GCA_013290035.1 Alphaproteobacteria bacterium | reverse complement strand
GCCACAGAAAAATCGTCACGTCTTGTCCATGGTGCGATCGTCACAACCAGTCGGCGGTAGTCGATAGCGTCTACAAGTTTTCCGAGAAGGAGAAAGCGATGAGCGCGGTCGACGGTTTGCCAACAGGTCTTTACAGCGTCGCAGCAAAGACTGCGTCGGACACGGACTCACAGAGCCTCTCTCATCGAAAGTGTGGAATCGCACAGCGGTTTGCGGGCACATGCACAACTTTGTGATGGGATGATGCAAAGCTTGTTCTTGAGCCTCAATGCCAATCGGATAATCAACATGCCCCGCAGCGCCGGCCACGTCGCCGCGGGCAATCCATCGTCGTCGCGTATGACCGAGCAGGAGTAGGGATCGCCCTCGCTTCCGAACAATCATCTTCATCGTCAAAGCCTTTGCACTCTTGACGCAGCATGTCGGGGAGACGTGAATGCAGTTGCTTGAGCGTGAATCGTATATCGAAGAGCTGAGCGCCGTGCTCGGCCGCATCCCGTGCGTCGGCGGCCGCGTGGCGCTGATTTCCGGCGAGGCCGGGATCGGCAAGACGTCGCTGCTTCGCGAGTTTGCCGCCGCGCAGAACAGGACGGCGCGCGTGTTGTGGGGCGGCTGCGAGGCGCTGTTCACGCCTCATCCCCTGGCGCCGCTACAGGATATTTCCCGCCAGATCGGTGGAGATTTTCCCAAGGCGATCTGCGCAGCGGCCGGCCGGCACGAGATCTTCAACGCGACCCTTGACCAGTTTGCGCGCCTGTCGGCGCCGACCGTCGTGGTCATCGAGGACGCCCACTGGGCGGACGCGGCGACGCTCGACCTGATCAAGTTCCTCGGCCGCCGTCTGGCCGGGCTCGGCGTGATGCTGGTGGTGAGCTATCGCGACGACGAGGTGAACGACAAACACCCCCTGCGCTCGGTCATCGGCGACCTGCCGCCGGCATCGCTCTGCCGCATCCGGCTGCAACCGCTGAGCGAGGGCGCGGTCGGGCAGCTGGCCGCGGCGGCCGGTCGGTCGTCGGCCGGGCTGCACGAGGTGACCGGCGGCAATCCGTTCTTCGTCACCGAGGTCCTGGCCGCCTCGGAGGAAAAGGTGCCGTCGACGGTGCGCGACGCGGTGATTGCGCGCCTGGCGCGGCTGTCCGAGGAGGCGCGCAGGGTCGCGCACCTGGTTTCCATCGTGCCGCGGCACGCCGAGCGCTGGCTGATCGACGGCATGATCGGCCCCAGCGGCGAGGTGATGCAGGAATGCCTGAATGCCGGGATGGTGGCCCATCGCGACTGTTCGCTGGGCTTCCGCCACGAGATCGCCCGCCGCGCCGTCGAGGACAGCATGTCCCTGCCCGAGCGGCAGGACCTCCATGCCGGCGCGCTGGCGATGCTGCTGAAGCAACGTGAGGGCAGGGTCGCGATCGCCCGCCTGGTCCACCACGCCGACAATGCGGCCGACAGTGCCGCGGTGCTGCGATTTGCACCGGTGGCGGCGGAGCGCGCAGCGGCGCTCGGCGCCCATCGCGAAGCCGCCGGTCATCTGCGCACAGCGCTTCGTCATACCGCCGCCCTGGGCGCATCGTTTCCCGACGAAGAGCGCGCGCGTCTGTTGGAGCAACTGTCCTACGAATGCTACCTGACCGACGAGATGGCCGATGCGAGCGTCGCGCGCGAGCAGGCCCTGGTCGTGTGGCGATCGCTCGGCTTGCGCCGCAAAGAGGGCGATGCGCTGCGCTGGCTTTCCCGGTTGTCTTTGTTCAATGGTCGCAAGGTGGCGGCCGAGGGTTATGCCAGCGAGGCGGTGACGGTGCTTGAGCAGCTTCCGGCCGGACGCGAGCTCGCCATGGCCTACAGCAACTGCTCACAACTCCAAATGCTGGCGGAAAACGTCGTCGCATCGCTCGAGTGGGGACGCAAGGCGCTCGAGCTCGCCATCCGTCTGGGCGAGACCGAAATCGAGGTGCATGCCCTCACCAACATCGGTACAGCCAAGTTGGTGGGCGAAGATCCTGCCGGACGAGAAGATCTCGAACGGGCGCTGGACACAGCGCTGAACAGCGGATTCGAGGAACATGCCGCGCGAGCCTTCAACAACCTTAGCACCATGTCGTTTCGGCATCGCGAGTTTTCGGCGGCGGTCGAGTACTTGAAGGCCGGCATCGCCTACTGCGACGAGCATAATCTCGATTCGTGGATCCGCTACATGACGGCGTACCGCGCGCAGATCGCGATGGCGTTGGGCCAGTGGGACGATGCCTTGAAGGACGCGCAAACCGTCATCCGCCATCCGCGGGTGGCGCCGATCAGCAAGATCCCGGCGCTGGCCGCCCTGGGCCGTATCCGCGCAAGGCGCGGCGATCCGGACTGCGAGACGCCTGCCGGTGAGAGCCCTCTCGCCGAAGGCTATCGGCTGGCCGTGCCGACCGACGAGATGCAAAGGCTGGTGCAGGTCGTCGCGGCGCGCGCCGAAGCGGTCTGGTTGCAGGGCACCGATGCGTCGGATGTCGTGGCGGAGGTGGCCAAGGCCTACGAGCTCGGCTCGAAGCACGCCGATCCCTGGATCCAGGGCGAGCTGGCGTTCTGGCTGTGGCGGCACGGCCGTCTCGACGCGGTGCCGGCAAACGTGGCACGGCCCTTCGCGCTGCAGATGGCGGGCGACTGGCAGGGCGCGGCAGCGGCCTGGGAAGCGTTCGGCTGTCCCTACGAGCAGGCGATGGCGCTGGCCGACTGCGATTCCGAAGGCCCGTTGCGGACGGCGCTGGAGATCGTCGAGCGGCTGGGCGCTTTGCCCATGGCCGCCATCATCCGCCGCAAGCTCCGTGCCAACGGCGTCCGCGACATCCCGCGCGGCGCGCAGGAGCGGACGCGGCAAAACCCGTGCGGCATGACCAACCGCCAGCTGAAGGTCCTCGGCCTCCTGGTCGAGGGGCGGCGCAACGCCGACATCGCCCGCCGGCTGTTCGTGGCCGAGAAGACGGTGGACCATCACGTATCCGCCGTGCTGGCCAAGCTCGGCGTGCGCTCGCGCGGCGAGGCGGTGGCGGCCGCGACCAGGCTTGGCCTGCGCGAGCTGCAAATTGCGGAGCCGGTCGGCAAAAAATAGGGAGAACTCCCGATGGCACGACGGTCCGTCGTGGCCATCTTCGGGCGCGTCGGATTCCCCCGGCATCGATTTTCGAAAGGAGAGGCCAAATGCCCCGTTACGTAGTGGAGCGCGACTTCCGCTCTGGACTGAACATCCCGGCGACTGCGGAAGGCGCCAATGTCTGCCGCACCGTGGTGGACATCAACACCGCCGATGGCGTGACCTGGATCCACTCCTATTTCAGCACCGACAACAGGAAGAGCTACTGCATCTATGACGGGCCGACCCCCGAGGCGATCCGCAAGGTCGCGGTCAAGAATCGTCTGCCGGTGAACCGTATCACCGAGGTGCGGGTGCTCGATCCGTATTTCTACCGCGCCGCTTGAGTCAAGGCTGTGCCGCGTTGACGAAGGCTTGTTGCCTTCGCCATCGACGTCGGCCGGACCGCGGGCCTTCGAGGACCAGGGTTCACCCCAACCCGTGGTACCCCAAGCCACCGGTGGCCCTCCCAGCCACCAGCTGGTCTCGAGGCCCGCGGTCCTACGACGCCGTATCCGCCTGCAAGGAGCGCGCGCCGTTGCACGCTCAGGCGTGAGCGCTCACCAACGAGAACATCGCGCCCTGCGGGTCGAGGCCTTGCACGATCCAGTTGCCGCCAGGCACTTCCATCGGGCCGTTGATCACGCTGCCGCCGCCCGCCTTGAGGCGCTCCATGGCGGCGCCGATGCCGTCGACCTGGAAGTAATAGTTCCAGAAGGACAGCGGCACGCCCGGCGGCTTGGTCATCATGCCGCCGATCGGCGCGCCGCCCGCGGCGAAGAGCTGGTAGACGCCCATCGCGCCCATATCCATCGCCTCGGCCTTGGTCCAGCCGAACAGGTCGGCGTAGAAGGCGAAGGCCTTCTCGCCGTCGACCGCGTAAAGCTCGTGCCAGCCGACGATCCCCGGTTTGTTCGGATCGGCGGCCGGGCGCGGCATGTCGATGGTGGGCTTGAAGAGGCAGAACGCCGTGCCCTGCGGGTCGGCCACCATGGCGAAGCGGCCGACATTGGCAATGTCGGTCGGCGGCGCGTGGATCTTGCCGCCGGCCTTGCTCACGCGCGCGGCGGTGGCGTCGACATCGTCGACGCCGATATAGCCGGTCCAGCCCGGCTTGGCGCCGGCGTCGCAGGCATCCTTGGGCAAGGTCATCAGGCCGGCGACCGGCGTGTCCTGCGCGAGCAGGCCGGTGTATTTCATGTCGCCCTGGCTCATGTCCTGGGCCTTCCAGCCGACGACGTCCTTGTAGAATTTTTCCGCCGCGGCGGAGTCGCTGGTCATCAATTCATACCAGACGAATGGTGCGGGTGACGGGGACATGCCGGTATCCTTTCTTGCGACGTGGTGTGGATCAGATTCTAGCGACGAGCGCCGCGAGCTGGTCGGCGCAGATGCCCCAGCCTTGGTGAAAGCCCATCTTCTCGTGGGCCTCGCGGTCGGCCACCGTCCAATGGCGCACGCGCGCGGTGTAGCGCGTCTTGCCGCCTTCATCCTCGAAGGTGAGGATCAGGGTCATGAACGGCTTCTCGGACGGCTCCCAGGCCTTCGTGTAGGCGTCGGTGGAGACCAGCCGCTGGTTGGGCACGACTTCGAGATAGACGCCGTGATTGGGCAGGTCCTTGCCGTCGGGGCCGCGCATGACGATGAAGGCCGAGCCGCCCGGCCGCACGTCGAGCTCGGCGACCGGCGCAGTGTAGGGCAGGGGCGCGAACCATTGCTTCAAGAGCGAGGCGTCGGTCCACGCGCGATAGACCTTCTCGCGCGGCGCGTCGATGAGGCGGGTGAGCATGAGCTCGCGATCGGCAGACATTGATTTTCTCCTCGGAAGGTCGTTTCTGACCCAAGGACGAACGGGATGCGGGCGCGCCGACATCCCTCGCCAGAATTCTCAGGTCCGGGAGCTTCTCGCGTGGCGAAGACGATAACGATCTACGGCATCAAGAATTGTGACACGATGAAAAAGGCGCGGGCCTGGCTGGACGGGCAGGGCATCGCCTACGACTTCCATGACTACAAGACGGCCGGCATCGAGCGCGGCCGCCTCGAAGGCTGGGCGTCCAAGGTCGGTTGGGAAACACTGCTCAACCGCGCCGGCACGACCTTTCGCAAGCTGCCGGACAAGGAGAAGGAAGGCCTCACCGGGAAGAAGGCGGTTGCGCTGATGATCGGCCAGCCTTCGATGATCAAACGGCCGGTGCTCGATGTCGGCGGCAAGCTCGTGGTCGGCTTCAAGCCTGAGCAGTATGTGCATATATTCTCATAAATATTATGTATTTCAATTGATTAGAACGATTTCTTGACTTTTTACCTCAAATCAACGACGCTCCCGCCATTAAAGCCTTCAGTGGCTGCGAATAATAATCCGAGCGGCAAAGACCGGCCGCATCCCCCCTTCGAGGTCTGTCATGAAAGCCAAGATTGGTGCTGTGATCGTACTCCCGCTCGCTTTGGCGCTTTCCGCCTGCGGCGATACCATGGGCGAACGGGCTCTGACCGGCGGTGGCATCGGCGCCGGCGCGGGCCTTGCCGTGGGCGCGCTGGCCGGCTGGCCGCTCGTGGCGCCGGCGCTGGTGGGCGCCGCCGTGGGCGCCGGTATCGGCGCCATCACGACGAACAACAAGTAGCTCAGCCCAGCAGAAGTCGGAGCTTGCGGTCGAAGACGCTGAGCACGTCTTCGAGCGAGTCGCCGTGCGCGAGCTTGCGCGGGCCGTTGTAGACCATATAGCCGCCTTGGGCGGCGCCCGGCACCTTGGCGATGGCATAGAGCGGCTGTTCGGCGGTGTGGCGGAAGATCGAGAAGATCGCCATGCCCGGCCGGAAGTCGATGGCGTAGTCGCGCCATTCGCCCGAGGCGACGCGCGGGCTGTAAAGACTGAGAAGCCGGGACAGTTCCCGGCGATCGAATGAGACAATCCGGCGCCGCGCCCTTTGGTCGGCGAAACGGTACAAGTTGGTCATGCAGCCGCGACTTGAATCATGTCGTTTGGATGAATTGTTGCAGAACCGCCGGCCACGGTAAAGCGCCCCCAAATGCCCCCGTTCCGTGGTTTGCCAAAGTTCGGGTGGGGGGCTATGAACCGCGCCTGAAGCTGTTGATATTCCGCGATAATCCGGGAGCCGTCCTTGTCCGATTCCGCCGCATTTCATGAGGTCGACGAAGCCGTCCGCAAGGACGAGCTCAGGGAATGGTGGGGCCGGTATGGCACATGGGTCGTGGCCGCCGCCGTGATCGTGGTGGTGGTCGTGGCAGGGCTGGTCGGCTGGCGCCAGTACGATGCCTCGCAGCGCGCCGCGGCGAGTGCCGCCTATTCGGCGGCGCTGGCCAAGATCCCGCAGGACCCGGCGGCCGCGCGGGCCGAGTTCGAGAAGCAGGCCTCGAGCGCGCCCGAACCCTATCGCTCGCTGGCGGCCATGATCGCCGCGCAGTTGCGCGAGCCCGTCGATGCCCAGGTGACGGCCCTGGCGGCGCTGACGCCCACCTTGTCGCCCGCCGAGCTGGCCGACCTCGCCAACGTCATCGCGGCCTTCAAGAGCGTCGATACGCCCAAGGCCGAGGAGATGATCGCCAAGCTCGAGCCGCTCGCCGCCCCCGGCCGCCCGTTCCGCCTGAGCGTGCGCGAGCTGCAAGCGCTGGCGGCGGCGCGCAAGGGCGACCTCAAGCAGGCCCGCGAGCTGTGGACCGAGATCTCGAAGGATCCGCAGCTGCCGCAGGGCACCCAGCAGCGCGTCACGGCGATGCTCAACCTCTATGGCGCCGCGGAGGCGAAGTAGGATCATGGCGAAGGCGTTGCGTACGATCGATTGCCGGATCCTTGTCGTTGCCCTTCTGCTCAGTGTGTCGCTTTCCGGATGCGGTATCACCGACACGGTCAGTGACTGGTTCGGCAAGAGCAAGACGCCGCTGCCGGGCGAGCGCACCGCGGTCTTCGCCGAGCGCGGCGAAATCGAGGCCGACAAGGACATGGCCAATGTCGAGATCGTGCTGCCGGCACCAACGGTCAACGATTCCTGGCCGCAATCCGGCGGCTTCGCCAACTACGCGATGCACAATCTGGCGGTCGGCCCTTCGCCCCAGGTCATCTGGACGGCCGATGTCGGCGCGGGCTCGACCTCGTCGCGCATCCTGACCACGCCGCCGGTCGTCGCCGAAGGCAAGGTCTTTGCCAAGGACGCGCAAAGCACCGTGTCGGCCTTCAATGCCGATACCGGCCAGCTGATCTGGCGGGTGACGCTCAAGCCCGAGAAGGCGCGCGACGATGACGAGTTCGGCGGCGGTCTCGCCTATTACGGCGGCCGGCTGTTCGTGACCACGGGCTTCGCCTCGGTGTTCTCGCTCGACCCCAACGACGGCAAGGAGATCTGGAACTCGTCGGTGAGCGCGCCGGTGCGCGGCGCGCCGCTGGTGTTCGGCGATCGCGTGTTTGTCATCAGCATCGACAACAAGCTGGCCGCGCTTGCCGCCGTCGACGGCTCGGACCTCTGGTCATTCACCGGCCTGACGGAAAGCGCGGGCTATGTCGGCGGCAACAGCCCGGCGGGCTCCGGCGACTTCGTCGTGGCGCCGTTCTCGTCGGGCGAGCTGGTCGGCCTTCGCCTGGATAACGGCCGCCAGGTGTGGAACGAATCGATGATCGGCTCGCGCGGCGAGGTGCGGGCCTTCGGCAACCTGAGCGACATTCGCGGCCGCCCGGTGATCGATCGCGGCGTCGTGCTGGCGATGGGCACGGCCGGCCAGCTCGCCGCCGTCGAGCTCAACAGCGGCCAGCGCCTGTGGGAACGCGGCATCGGCGGCAGCACAACGCCGTGGGTCGCCGGGCGCTTCGCCTTCGTCACCACCAGCAGCGCCGACATCGCGGCCGTCAGCCGCGACAACGGCAAGATCAAGTGGGTGACGCCGCTCACGCAATATCAGGACGAGAAGCGCCGCAAGCCGGTGCTGTGGTCGGGCCCGGTGCTGGCCGGCGACCGCCTCCTGGTCGCCAGCACGCTCGGCGACCTCCTGGCCGTCTCGCCCTATACCGGCGAAATCCTCGGCAAGCTCGACGTGCGTGATCCGGTCCGGCTGGGACCGGTCATCGCCAACCGCACCATCTACGTCTTGACCGATTCGGGCCGACTCATTGCCCTCCGCTGAGGGCAGCCGGCCGCCACGGCGCGTTGCCCCCGCCAGGGTGGCCATCGTCGGGCGGCCCAATGTCGGCAAATCGACCCTGTTCAACCGCCTGGTCGGCCGCCGCCGCGCCATCGTCGACGACACGCCGGGCGTGACGCGCGACGTGCGCGAGGCGCCGGCGCAGCTGGGCGATCTTGCCTTCACCCTGCTCGACACGGCGGGCTGGGAAACCACAGGCGGCGCCGGGCTGGAGGCGCGCATGCGCCGCTTCACCGAGCGCGCCGTCGAAGGCTCCGACGTCGTGCTGTTCCTGATCGATGCCCGCTCGGGCATCCTGCCGATGGACGAGAGCTTCGCCGGCTGGCTGCGCAAGCGCAAAGACAAGGTGATCCTGGTCGCCAACAAGTGCGAGGGTCGCGCCGGCCAGCAGGGCCTGGCCGAAGCGCATGGGCTCGGCCTCGGCGAGCCCATCCCGGTCTCGGCCGAGCATGGCGAGGGCCTGAGCGACCTGCACGAGGCGCTGGCCCGGCACGTCGAGCCGATGCCGGAAGAGGACGACGAAAAAGACGACGCCCTCGACGAGGAGAGCGACGAGGAGGCAGCCTCGCGACCGCTGCTGCTGGCCATCGTCGGACGCCCCAATGTCGGCAAGTCGACCCTGCTCAACCGGCTGGTCGGCGAGGAACGCATGCTGACCGGTCCCGAGGCCGGCATCACGCGCGATTCGATTCGCGTCGAATGGCAATGGCGTGGCCGGCTGGTCCGCCTGATCGACACCGCTGGCATGCGGCGGCGCAGCCGCATCGACGCCAGGCTCGAGGCGGCGTCGGTGGCCGACACGCTGGACGCGATCCGGCTGGCCGATGTCGTGGTCGTGGTGCTCGATGCCGCCGACATGGCCGAGAAGCAGGATCTCACCATCGCCGGCCGGGTGATCGACGAAGGCCGCGCCCTGGTGATCGCGGTCAACAAGACCGACCTTCTGGCCGACGATCAGCGGGCCTCGAGCCGGGCCTGGCGCAAGCTCGCCGACCGGCTGGAGGCGTCGTTCGCCCAGGTCAAGGACGTGCCCATCGTGGGCTTCTCGGCGCTGAGCGGCCGCGGCGTCGAGCGCCTGATGCCCAAGGTGTTCGAGACCTACGACATCTGGAACAAGCGCGTGCCGACGCCCAGGCTCAATCGCTGGCTGCGCGAAATGGAGACGCTGCATCCGCCGCCGCTCGCCAAGGGGCGGCGCATCCGGCTGCGCTTCATGACCCAGATCAAGAAGCGACCGCCGACCTTCGTGCTGTCGGTCAGCCAGCCCCAGGAACTGGGCGACGACTACCTGCGCTATCTGACCAATCGCCTGCGCGACGACTTCGACCTGCCGGGCGTGCCGATTCGGCTGGCCATGCGCAAGCCGAACAATCCGTTCGCCAGCCGGGCGAAGAAACAGCGATAGACATTCGGCGTGTTGCCAAGGTCATCTATGCAACCATAGGATCGAGCCCTGCGTGAAGGGCGGGAGCCAGCATGCCGGACGACACGCAAACCAGGAACCAGCCGCTATTGGGGCTTCGGCCGTCCTTCGATCGGATCGCGAGCTGGCTCGACGGCTTGCGCAAGGTGGTGGTCGCGATCGCGGTCACGGCGGCCGCCATCGTCGTGGTAGCGGCGATCGTCCGCGAGTTTGCCATCGGCGGAATCGTCATCGAGCCGGTCGTCGTGAAAGCCGCGGATGCATCCGACGCGCCGCTGCCCGAGGTTGCGGCACAGCAGATCGCGCGACATCTCGACAGAATTCAGCGCGCCGGCGCGCAGGAATGGCGCAAGGCCCATGTCGACGACGGCATCCATCCGATCGACCTGCAGATCCCGGGCTCGCCGCTCAGCCTGCGCGGCGCCGCACGGGAGGTCGTGGCCTTGTTCGGCGGCGCGCCGGTGACGGTGCGCTCCGCCCTGGCCCGGCGCCCGCCGCCGGCCGGTTATTCGGCGGTGATGGTCATCGCGGGCGACCCGGGGTCGATGACGAACTGCGAGCCCGCGGGCGAGCACACGTTGGACGCCGTCTTCGAGTGCATCGCCCTCAGTGCGATGTCGTTCCAGGATCCCAAAGTCGCGGCCTCGTACGTCTTTCAACGCGAGCAGGCCGACTGCAAGGCGCTCGACACCGACGTCGTGCCCGAGATGGGCGACCTGCAGCGCGAGGAACACCGCATCCAGAACCGTCGACTGCGCTGCAGCTTCGACGACACCGAGAAGCTCCTCGCCAAGGTGCTCGACAGCGGGCGCACGGCCGA
>JABCYT010000061.1 GCA_013290035.1 Alphaproteobacteria bacterium | reverse complement strand
GCCGCCCGCACGCGCGCTTCGGGCAGGCCGAGCTCGCGGCGGACGATGTTGGTGCCCTCGACCAGGGCGACGCACTTGTAGAAGGCGATGCGCCGCGACAGGCCCTCGCGGCCGAAGCCGCAATCGGTGCTGATGACCAGCTGCTCCTGGGGGATGTATTGCAGCGCCTTGCGGATCAGCGCCGCCACGTGCTCGGCCGGTTCGACCACCGTGTTGCAATGGTTGACCACGCCGATGGCGATCTTCTTGTCGGTCTTGACGTGCTTGAAGAGCGGCAGGTCCTGGCCGTCCGAGCTGGCGCATTCGATGGTCAGGACATCGCAGGTGAGGCGCAGCAGATGGGGCAGGGCGCGCTCGTAACTCGGCACCTTCCAGTGCACGCGCTGCTGGTTGGGATTGCCCCAGCAGGTATGCACCCAGATCTCGGCGTTGACGCCGGCGAGCTGTCGGTTGAAGGCCTCGGTCTGGAATTCGAGATCGGCATCGGTGGTGCCCTCCTGCAGGGCGCGGCTGTGGTGCGGCGGCTCCTCGACCTGGATCAGCGGGCAGCCGGCATCGGCCAGCTCGCGGAACTCGGCGTTCATGATGTCGCAGAGATCGAGGATCATCGCCTTGTCGTCGGCGTAGAACTCGTTCCACAGCATCGAGGCGAGCGCCGGCGCGCAGATGGCGCCGAACTTGAGCGGCCGGTCGGTCAGGCGCTGCGCCACTTTCCAGAGCTCGGTGTATTCCAGCGGGCCGCGCGAGAGCTTCTTGCGCACCACGCCGGGCTGGTAGGCCTCCTGTACCTCCCACAGGATCTTGCCGGGGCGCAGGCCGTGGCGCGACATCCAGCCGCGCGAGGTGTCGCGGTGGCCGTCGATGCCGCCCAGCCGTTCGATGGGGTAGAAGAACCACGACTTGCCGCCCACGGTGAGATCGAAACGGCTGTCGCCGTCGGTCACGATGTCGAGCCCGGCAGCTTCCTGCTCGGCGATGATGCTGGCAACCGCGTCGAGATACTGCTCGCGGAACAGCGAATCGCCCAGCGCCGACTTGAACGACCGCCCGGCCAGGCTGCGGTCGAACCACAGCGGGCGCGGGTAGGAGCCGGTGACGGTGGTGGGCAGGATCATGTCGCGCGTGACGGTGAGCACGGAGGGCCTCCCGGGGTTGGAGGCGAATGATACGGCGGCGGTCTCTCCGCTGAAAGGTGGTCGACCCTGGCAGCGGATAGTGGGCGAGAGCGGACGTGCTAGTGTCGGCCCGAATGACTCGCCGTGGAAGCGCGCGCCTGCTTGCCCTCTGCCGACGGGCGATCGCCTGCGCCGGGCTGCTCTTGCTGCTGGCGGAGCCGGCACGCGCCCAAGACATCAAGCCGCCGATCCGCGGGCTGGTCTCGATGGGCGCCTATCGCTTCGTCGGCTACGGCGGCGATCCGGTCAATACGCTGGAGCCACTCGATGCCAAGCCCGGCATCTTCGGCGGGCTGGTCGTGATCGCCAGTTGGAAACAGTTGCAGCCCACGCCTGACTCGGAAATCGGTCCCAACAACGTCATCGACCGGGCGCTCGGCGAGGTCCGCGCCTACAACGACAGAAATCCCGACAAGCCGCTGGCGGTCAAGCTCAGGGTATGGGGCGGCTTCGAGGCGCCGGACTGGGCGAAGGCGCTGGGCGGTCCGCCGATCGAGACGATCTTCAACGAGAAGCCGCGCAGCGTCGGCCGTTTCTGGAGTCCGCCCTATCGGCAGGCGTGGGCCCAGCTGCAGCAGCAGCTGGCCGCGCGCTTCGACCGGCGGCCGCTGATCCGGGAGGTGGCGGTCACCGCATGCATGTCGTACACGGCCGAGCCGTTCGTCGTGCCGATGCAGGAGGGCGTGCTGACGCCGCTGCGCGCCGCGGGCTTCACCGACGCCGCCTACAGGGATTGCCTCGCGCACGCCGTTGCCGACTACGCTCCCTGGCAGCAATCGCGGCTGGTGCTGTCGGTCAATCCCCTGCGCACCGCGTTCGGGCAGGGCAACGGCGACCAGGCTTTCACCGAAGGCCTGATGCGCGGCTGCCGCCGGACGATCGGACGGCGCTGCGTGTTCGACAACCACGATCTTGACACCGACCTGCCGGGGCCGCTTTACCGGATCTACGCCACGATGAAACAGCTCGGCCCGGAGATCGAATTCCAGACCTGGCGGACGACGCCCAAGGACTTCGACGGCACGATCCGGATGGGCGTTGCCTACGGCGCGAGCTCGATCGAGCTCTACCAGGACTATGGCGGCTTCCCGCTGGTGCCGGCCGCCAGGCTCCGGCAATGGGCGGCGCTGCTCGAGCGCAACGCCGGCGTGCCGGCGCGCTGAGCGATCGTGCGCGCCGCCCGGCCCGTCGGTACCGTCACGCCGGCAGACGCCGGTCGTATTCCGTCCGCAGGCGGCTCCAGCCGTCCCAGAAGGGAGGGGGCTCCTGGCCCGACGCGCGGGCGACCAGGATGTCGAGGTGCATGTGCCAGCCGGCGCCGACCATCAGCATGGTGGTGCGGTCGGGCAGGCGGCGATGGATCAGGGTGAGCAGCACCTGGTCGCCCTTGGGCTCCAGCTCGATGGAAACCTCGCCGCTGTCGCCCCAGGTGATGACAAGCTTGCGGGGCGGATCGAGCGCGGTGATCCGGCTCTGCCTGCGGTGCTCCTCGCCGAAGCCGGGCGGCCGCTGGCCGGGCGGGTTGGTCAGCTCGTCGTTGCGCCAGACCAGCTCGAAGGATGCGCCGACCTTCATCTCCATCTGGCCCGCCGCCAGCCATTTGCGGCGCAGCTCGCTCTCCGTGAGATACGCCCAGATACGCTCGATGGGGCCGGGCATCAGCCGCTGGAGCTTCAAGGTGGTGGGCTCGGTCAGCACGCCGTAGGCGTCCCGGGTCGCGAGGTCGGTCATCGGTCGTCTCCTTTGCGGGTCGGGGATTTGGCGGCGTCCTCGTCGCGGAGGAGCCGTTCGAGCACATCCAGACGGTCGGTCCAGAAGCGCTCGTAGAAGCCCAGCCACTGGTGGGCGCTGGCGAGCGGGCCGGGGTCGAGGCGGCAGAGATGGGTGCGGCCGCGCACCTCGCGACGGATCAGTCCGGCGCTCTCCAGCGCCTTGATGTGCTTCGAGGCGGCCGCCAGCGAGATTGCGAAAGGCTGCGCCAGCTGGCCGACCGTTCGCTCGCCGCGGCTGAGGTCGCGCAGCATTTGCCGGCGCGTGGCGTCGCCCAAGGCATGAAAGACCGAATCCAGCTGAGGTGCCTGTAATTCAACCATGTGGTTGAATATAAGCACGTGGCCCTGAATTGTCAACCAGTCGGTTGAATGATCGGGCAGGCGGCCGGTCTAGGTGCCTTGATTGGCCAGCGGTGCGAGATCGCCGAGGATCGTCGGAATGAACTCGGCGACCGTGGGATGGATATGCACGGCGCGCTGCAAGACCGTGTAGGGCGCCTTGGCGTACATGGTGTCGAGCACGCAATGGATCGCTTCGTCACCGCTCGTGCCCAGGAACGACGCACCGAGGATCTGCTTCGTCTCCGCGTCGACGAGCACCTTCATGAAACCGACGGTCTCGCCCTTCTCGAAGGCGCGCGAGACATCCTCCATGGCGATCTTGCCGACAAGCGCTGGACGGCCGCTCCGTCGGACCTCCGCCTCCGTCATCCCAGCCCGGCCGAGAGGCGGGTCGGTATAGAGCGCATAGGCGACGATGCGATCGCTGACGCGCCGCCGATCGCCGTCGACGAGATTAGCCGCCACGATCTCGTAGTCGTTGTAGGACGTATGGGTGAAGGCGCCACGCCCGTTGCAATCGCCCAGCGCCCAGATGCCGGGCACATTGGTCCTGAGCTCGTCATCGACCTCGATGTAACCGCGCGCATCCCGCCTTATCCCGGCGCGGTCGAGTCCCAGATCGTCCGTGTTGGGTCGCCGTCCCGTCGCCACGAGCAGGTGGGACCCTCTGACCTCGGGAGGCCCCTGCTCGCAATCGAGCCCCATGACGATCTCGCCGTCCCGTTGCGAGACGCTGATGCATTTCGCGTTCAGGCGGAGATCGACGCCCTCGCGGGCGAGGAACGCCCCAACCGCCTGCGAAACATCCTCGTCCTCGCGCACGATGAGGCGCGGTCCCATCTCCGCGATCGTGACGTCGCTGCCGAAGCGGCGATACATCTGGCCGAACTCGAGTCCGATGTAACTGCCGCCCACCACCAGCAGATGCCGCGGCAGGAAATCGAGGTCCACCATCGAGCTGTTGGTGAGATAGTTGACGCGGTCCAGGCCGGCGATCTCGGGCACCGCGGCGCGGCCGCCGACATTGATGAAGATCCGGTCGGCACTCAGGATTTCCGTGCCGACCGCGACCTCGCGCGGCGAGGCGAAGCGTGCGTGGCCGCGGTAGACGCGGCCGTTCTCGAGGGTCGTCATCGAGCGCTCGACGCCGCGGTTGGACAAACCGACGACGTCGTCCTTGCGCGCCTTGACGCGCTTCATGTCGACTGTAACCGCACCACCGGTACTGAACCCGTAGTCGGCGCCGCGCCGCGCCATGTGCACGGCGTAGGCGCTGGCGACCAGGGTCTTGGTGGGCGTGCATCCGGTGTTGACGCAGGTGCCGCCAAAGCGATCGCGCTCGACGATCGCGACTTTCATGCCCGCGCCCGCCAGCCGCCGCGCGAGCGACGGTCCGGCCTGTCCGGTCCCGATGATGATCGCGTCGTAGCTCGTCATCCCGTTCTCCTGTCCGCGCGTTCTGCGGCGACTTCCTGGCGCGCTCAGATCATGTAGTCGCCGCCGTTCATGTTCAGGGTGGCACCGACATAGTACGAGCCCGCGTCCGAGGCGAGCAGGACGACGGTCGGGGCGACCTCCTCGACATTGCCGAACCGGCCGATCGCCAGCTCGGCCCGCTTGGCGTCGCGCCAGGCCTGCGGGATGGCTTGCGCCAGCGGCGTGTCGATCGGGCCGGGACAGATCGCGTTCACCGTGATGCCGTCGCGCGCGACCTCGTAGGCGAGCGCCCGGGTAAAGCCGATGACGCCCGCCTTGGCGGCGCAATAATGGACCATCTGCGGCGCGCCCTTGTGGCCCAGCTGGGAGGCGGTGTTGATGATGCGTCCCCACTTCTTGCGCCGCATGGCCGGCAGGACCAGGCGGGTGCCGAGGAACACGCTGCGCAGATTGACCCGCATCATCTCGTCCCACAGGGCGATCGGCATGTCGTCGAGGAAGCTGATCGTGTCTATGCCGGCGTTGTTGCACAGGATGTCGACATCGCCCAGCGCGGCCGTGACGGCGCCGAAGGCCCCGGCCATCTCGACCTCGTCGCCGACGTCGGCAGGGGCGGCGAGGGCGCGCACGCCCAGCCGGGCCGTCTCCTCGGCCGCCGTCCGGGCGTCGGCGGCGTTGCGATCGACGATGCCGATATCGGCGCCTTCAGCCGCCAGCGCGCCCACGATCGCCCGCCCGATCCCGCTCGCCCCGCCGGTGACGAGCGCCACCTTGCCGCTCAGCTTGCCCATGGTCGTGATCCTTTCGCGTTGTGCGGCAACGTCGGCGAGACCATCCGCTTGCCGTGACGGTCTGCGCGCGAGATGCTACGATTTATGCCATCGGCAGGTTCAGCGGGGAACTCATGTCGGGCAAGCTCACGCGCATCTTGCATATGGCGGTTGCCGCCTTGCTTGCTTCGGCCGGCGCGGCGCGGGCCGATTCCGGCCTGGGGCCGGCCGACGCGGAAAAGACGCTCGGCAACTTGAAGTACATATGCGTGCTGCAGTCGCTGTGTCCGCTCAGCGCCGTGAATTACGACACGCTGAAGCGCGCCATCGCCGGCCAGCGCGACAACCAGTTCCTGCTCGGCTTGAACCTGATCAATGGTTCGGGCGTGCCGACGGATCGCATGGCCGGCATGGCATGGGTCGTGAAAGCGGCGGAGGCCGGCGCACCGCTGGCCGTGAGCTACGTCGAGAACAAGCTGCAGAATGGCGAGAACATCGAGATCGACGAGACCAAGGCCGCGACGATCCTGAAGAGGCAGGCGGACTCGGGCGACATCGAGTCGATGCGGGTGCTGGCGCCGATGATGATCCGCGGCCGCGGCACGGCGCAGGACCCGAAGGCCGGCATCGCGCTGCTGCTCAAGGCCGCCGGGCGGGGCAAGGGCGGCGACATAGAATACCAGATCGCCGATCTCTACCTCATCGGCACCAATGGGCTGGCGGCGGACCATGAAGAAGGCATGAAGTGGTATGGGATCGCCGCCGGCCACGGCAACGTCCGGGCGATGGCGACGCTGGCCGGCCTGTGGGAGAACGAGCCGCTGATGGACATGCGCAAGCTCCTGGAGACCGGGCGGATCCCCGAGCAGACTTTCAAGCGCGATATCGTGCAGAGCTATTGCTGGCGTATGCGCGCGGCCCTGATGGGCGATTCGCTGGCGCACTACGAACTCGCCCTGATGCGCAGCCGCCGCAATTCTGACAGTCGCGGCAATGTCATCGAGCCCGACCTGATCCAGGCGGATTTCTGGTTGCGTCTCGGGGCGCGCGATCGCGAATACGACAATTCGCAGGTCCGCGGCGCGATCGAGCCGAAGCTGACGACGGCCCAGCTCGATCAGGTCAAGAAAATGGTGGCCGACTGGCACAAGCTCGATTTCGAGCAGATGAAGGCGACCCCGATCGCGATTCCCGGCGACGAGCGGCGGACCTGCCCGCCGATGACGTAGGCCGCCGATGGCGTCGGCGATCGTCGGCTACGCGACCGGCGGCACATCGTGCCTGGCGACCATGCCCTCGAGCGCCTTCGAGGGCGCCGGATAGCGCGCCATCACCAGGGGATCGTGGCCTGGAATGATGTGCTGCGGCGATTCGGCCAAGGCGCGCAGCCTATCGTAGCCTTCGACCATCTCGCCGACATGGAACGCCGTCGGGAAGACCCGGCCGGTCTCCATATGCTCGTAGTAGTGACTGGTGTCGGATGCCAGCACGACCCAGCCGCGTTCCGTCGCGACCCGCACGCATTGCCGGGCGCGCCACGAGGGGTCGATGGTTCTTTACGGTCGCCGTCCCTGGGCGCGCCGCTTCGGGGACTTCGCCAGCTCCGAAATGCGCGACGGGCTGATCGTTATCGACGGGAACTGATCTTCGGTCGAGAGCTTGGCCGCCAAGGCCGGTTTGCCCTTCGAGGCGAAATAGTGCTCGAGGTGCTTGGAAATCTGCGTGCGCATGAACGCCGTGGCCTGCGCCGGGTCCTGGATGTCCTTGGTGCGCAGCGTGTTGCGTTGGCTGGGATGGGGATCGAGATTGACCGATCCGTTGAGAAGCTCGCGCTGCATCGCATCCAGATTGTCGGGCTGCGGCGGCACGGAAAGGTCGGGCGTCGTCGTCCGCCAGCTGTGCTTGCCGTTGTCGACCAGGTACTGCTTGGTGAGCTTGTTGGCCTTGGCGTCACGCTGGGTCAGGAAGCCGCCGGGCAAATTCAGGGCTTCGATGACCGAGCCGACGATCGTCGAATGGCTGTAGACGGTCGAGTCGACGGCCGGCTCGAACCAGGGCGAGACCAGGATCGCGGGCACCCGGAGGCCCAGCCGCTTGAAGTCGAAGGGCACCAGGAAGCTCTGGTCGGTGCGTCCGGCGATGCCGTCCGGCGACACCGTCGCGGGCGGCGGCACGTGGTCGTAGTAGCCGCCGTGCTCGTCGAACAGGACGATGAGCAACGTCTTCTTCCAGACATCGGGGTTCGCGCGCAGGGCGCCGTAGACGTCGGCCACCAGCTTCTCGGCCGGTCGCACATCGGCGGGGGCGTGCATGCTGTTCACCGGTTGCTGCGCCGATCCGAGAAATGCCGGCGTGATGAAGGAGTAGGTCGGCAGGCTGTCGCCGGCGACGTCGCCCACGAAGTTGGCGCCGAACAGCACGTGGTTGGTCGCATCCTTCTTGAGGTAGGGGTAGAGCTCGACGATGTCGTCCTGGTCATGATAGTAGCTGCGCCACGACAGGTTCGGCTTGGCATTGATGCGGTCGTACAGCGTCTTGCAGGTGAAGTCCGGCTTCCAGTTGGCGTTGTAGGTGTAGCCCTGCGACGTGGCCGCATGCATGAAGGCGCGATTGGGCATGGTCGGGCCCGGCACGTCGGCGAACCAGCGGTCGCACAGCACGAAGTTCTTCGCCAAGGTCGACAGCACCGGGAGCTGCACTGGATCGAAGCAGTTCATCGCCTGCTGCAATTCGCTGTTCGTGGGCGCGCGCTTGAGGTCGTACTGCAGCGCCGTGCGGAACGACGCGACGAAGCCGTTGAGCGGCGGCGTTTGGGCGGCGACGGCAGGCGTCGGCTTGGTGACGCCGAACAGCTGCATGTTGGTTTCCTTGAGGCTGTGCGAGGGTCCTTGGCCGATCGCGGTGTAGTCGCCGCCCTCGCGCGAGGAGAATGCCGGGCTGGTCTTGTCGCCGGGCTTCAGATAGTTGATCGCGCCGCCCTTCAGCCCGTCGCCGATGCCGAGATAGCCGAACAAATGGTCGAAGGACCGGTTCTCAAGCATGAGAACGACAAAGTGATCGAACAGTAATTTGGCCATGGTCCGCCCCCCTTGAGATCGCATCGTCCCGAACGAATCGCTGCGTGATTGCGAGTCTCGATACTCTACGCGCCAGACTTGCATATCTCAATAGTAGAACAATCGGTGATGGACGATCGGGCGGGCGTGAGGAACGTTGCAAAATTTTGACTGCGCGTCTTTCTGACGCCTACCAACGGCACCTACCCGGATCCCTGGGATCCGACGGTCTTCCATTTGATCCTGAGGGTCGAATTTCCCGTTGGCGCTCCAAGCGTTGCCCGCGTCGTGGAGGCCTTCTGACGATCGCCGACGACGAACCCGAAGGGTCGAGCCTATGCTGCGATTCTCCCCGCCCAGGCAGCGGCAGCCCGCGCGGCAGTCTCGAGATGATCGGCCGCCGAAAAGCCCGATATGCTCTTGCGCGGCTTCAGGTCGTGATCGCCATCCTCCAGCCAGAGGATTTTTATGGTTTTAGACAGCGCGTAAGTCGAAACCTCCGCGCGGCTGCCGAAGGGGTCGCGCGTTCCCTGCACGATGAGAGCCGGTGTCTTCAGCTTCACAAGATGAGCGGTTCGCAGCTGCTCGGGCCTGCCGGGCGGGTGGAAGGGATAGCCGAGGCACAACAGGCCGGCGATGCGGCCGGCGGCATGAAGATCGTCGGCGATCATGCTGGCGATCCGCCCGCCCATCGACTTACCGCCGATGATCAGCGGGCCTTTGGCTTTGAGCGCGTCGATCGCGGCGAGGTATTCCGGACCGAGCTTTTCGGCGCGGGGTGGGGGCTTGCGGACGACCGAGTGGCGGCGGGCGGCCATGTACTCGAATTCGAAGCGCGCGACGCGGAAGCCCACTTCCGCCAACGCCTTCGCGGCAGCCGTCATCGTCGGGGTATCCATCGGGCCGCCGGCGCCGTGCGCCAGCAGGATCGTGCATTCCGCCCGGGCCGGGCCATCGACGAGGAATTTGGTCGCCATCGGACTCAATGCGCGTGCTGATGGCCGCGACCGTGTGAGGCCGCCCTGGCTTTCAGCTCGGCGTGAAAACGACCCATCTCGCCAAACAGCTGCAGAACGTTGAGCGGCTCCGTTGCCCCGAACTCGCGGTAGAGCGAGGCGACGTTGACCACGATGCGCTCGGGATCGCCCCAGCCGGCGAAGCGGTCGAGCGCGATGTCGCGCGCGGCGGCCGCGACCGGCATGCCGGCATCGAAGCGCTTGCGCGCCTCTTGCTTGACGTAGAGGAGGTAGTCCTTCATCGCCTGCACGCCGCGCTTGTCGGTGATGGGGCCGTGGCCCGGCACCACGGTCTCGACGTCCCAGGCGAGGATGCGGTCGCAGGCGGCCACCCAGTTGTCGACCGGGCCGGCCCACAGCACGGGGTGGCCCTCGACGAACAGGATGTCGCCGGTGAAGACGGTGCGGTCCTGCGGCACGTGCACCAGGACGTCGCCCCGCGTATGCGCCGGCCCGACATTCTTGAGCAGCACCTCCTTGTCGCCGACTTTGAGCTTCAGCTCGTCCTCGAAGACCCGCGTCGGCGGCGTGTTCTTGACGTGGTCCCATTTGAACTTGCTGCCCATCACTTCATGGAGGAAGGCGCCGGCTTCGCCGAGCTGGCGCCAGTTGCGCTGCATGGCCGCCAGCTCCTCGGCCGGCCGCTCCTTCATCTCCTCGGCGCAGGCGCGCGAGGCGATGATCTCGGCGCCCGCTAGAAGCTGGTTGCCGAAGGTGTGGTCGCCGTTGGCATGGGTGTTGACCAGGCGACCGATCGACTTGGCCGCCGGCACGGCGGCCCGCATCTGCCCCAGCATCTCGCCGGTCAGCTTGAGGTCGAACAGCGTGTCGACCAGCAGGGCCTGGTCGCCATCGACGATCAGGCCGGCATTGCTCCATCCCCAGCTGCCGTCAGGCTGAAGATAGGCAAAGCAGCCGTTACCGAGATCGTGGAGCCCCTTGGTG
>JABCYT010000060.1 GCA_013290035.1 Alphaproteobacteria bacterium | reverse complement strand
AGGTCGGCCGCAATCTCCGAGCGGCGCGGCGGGTCGGCGCCGGCACGGCTGCAGGTGATGGCCGCGCAGCGGGCAGCGAAAGACAGGGCGCGACGCAGCGCGTCGGCGCCGATCCCGGCCAGGGAGCTCGCGTCGCAGCGGCCCATGGCCTGCAAGGCGAACAGGAGGGCCGCCTGAAAGCTGTCGCCGGCGCCGATCGTGTCCACCACCGGTCCTCTCGGCGCCGCCACCGCCACCGGCCCCGCCGCCTGGTGCCAGGCCTCGGCCCCCTCGGCACCGCGCGTGATGATCACCAGGCTGGCGCCCGCCGCGAGCAAGGCCGCCGCCTGGCGCGCGGGGTCCCGGGTGCCGTACAGATAGTCGAAGTCGACGTCGGACATGCGGACGATGTGCGCAGCGCGGGCGAAGGCCGCCATGCGCTCGACGTAGCGGCGCTTGTCGCCCACCAGGTTGGGCCGACAGTTCGGATCGAAGGAGACGGTGACCGAGCCGCGCGCCTCCTGCACCAGGGCGAGGGCCTCGGCCGCCGCCCGCTCGTCGACCAGGGTCGTCGAGCCGACATGGATCGCCTCGACCCGGCCGAACGGCAGCGCGCCGCTGCGATAGGTCCAGTGCCGCGACGCCGTGCCTTCGTCGTAGAAAGCGTACTGCGGCTCGCCATCGACCGTCCGCACGAAGGCCAGCGTGGTCTGGTGGTCGCTGCGCGTGGCAAAGCGCAGATCGACCGCCGATGCGAGCGCGTGGTCGGCGATCATGCGGCCAAAGAGATCGGTCGAAATGCCGCCGACGAAGCCGGCCTCGGCGCCGAGCCGCGCCAGGCCGACGGCGACGTTGAGGCAGGAACCGCCGACCGCCGGCACCAGCGCGTCGCGCCCGTCGACCGCCGCCACCGGCAGGAAATCGACCAGGGCATCGCCGCAGCTCAGCATCATGGTCCGCTCTCCTCGCGCTTCAGGCGCGGCAGGCGCCGCCGCCGTCCAGCATGGCGGCGCGGCTCGCGTGGTCGAGCTCGCGCATCAGCCGATAGACGCGCCGCTTGGCCCGGTGGAAGTCCGCCACGTCGGGGCCTGCCGGCTCGCTCGACCAGCCGATCGCCGACATCGACGTCATGGCCGCGCCGATCGATCCGTAGGCCTTGCCGGCGACGGCGCCCAGCATGGCGGCGCCCAGCAGCACCGGCTGCCGGGTTTCCGGCAGAGCGACGGTGAGGCCGGTGGTGTCGGTCATGATCTGGCGCACCAGCGCGCTGCGGGCGGCGCCGCCGCTGATCACCATGGTCTCGCTCTTCACACCGTGCGCCCGCAGCGCTTCGACGACATCCGCCAGGCCATAGGCCAGGCCGCAGAGGCCGGCGACGAACAGCCGTTCCATGGAGTCGACATCATCGTCGAGGTCGAGGCCGGCGACGATGGCGCGCGAATCCGGATCGGCATAGGGTGAGCGATTGCCGAGGAATTCCGGCAGCACGTGGATGTCGCGCGCCAGCAGCACGGCCTCGCCGGGACGAGCGAAGCGCGAGACGATGCGCCGCTCCAGGTAGTCCAGCACCTCGAGACCCGCGGCACGCGCCGCCTCGACGGCCTGCTTGTGGGCCGGGTGTGATCCGATCAGGTGATCGATCGCAGCCCCCGCCGCCGACTGACCGCCCTCGTTCAGCCAGAGCCCGGGCACCATGCCCGAGTAGTAGGGCCCCCACACGCCGGGCACGAAGCACGGCTGGGCCGTCGTCGCCATGATGCAGGCCGAGGTGCCCATGATGTAGGCGAGGCGATGGCAGACATCGACGGATTCGCCCGACTTCGTCCGCCCGCCGATCGTGCCGATGCCGCCGGCGTGGGCGTCGATCAGCGACGCGCCGACCGGCGTGCCCTCGGGCAGGCCGAGCTCGTGGGCGGCGGCCTTCGACAGGCCGGCGCCCAGCGCGGTTCCCGGCGCGGCGATTTCCCCGCCGATCCTCGCATAGTCGCCGTTCACAAGGTCGCCCAGGCCGACACGCTCGAGGTAGCCCCGGCTCCAGCGTCCTTCATGGGCGAGGAAATTCCACTTGCAGGTCAGCGTGCACATCGATCGCGCCACGGACCCGGTGGCCTTGAACGAAAGAAAGTCGGCGAGATCGAAAAAATGGCCGGCGTCGCGGTAAGTCGACGGCAGGTGGCGCTTGAGCCACAGCAGCTTGGGGATCTCCATTTCCGGCGAGATCGAGCCGCCGACATAGCGCAGGACGTCGTCCGCCGTGTCGTTGACGGCGCGCGCCTCGGCCATGGCGCGATGATCCATCCAGACGATCACGTTGCGGCGTTGCTCGCCGGACGGGCTGACGGTGAGCGGATCGGCGCCGGGGTCGAGCACCACCAGCGAGCAGGTCGCGTCGAAGCCCACGCCCCTCACGGCTGATGGCGGCAGCTTGGCCTCGGCCATGGCCGAGCGTACCGCGGCGGCGCAGGCCGACCAGATCTCCGACGACGACTGCTCGACGACGTTGCCGGCCTCGTGCCAGACGGTGATGGGATGGCGCGCCGTCGCCAGCAGCGTTCCACGCTCGTCGAAGACGCCGGCCCTGGCACTCGATGTACCAACGTCGACGCCGATGAAGGCTTGCCTCATTGCGGCCCCTCAGCTGCAGGCAACCCTGTCAGCTCCGGGCCAGCTTACCAGCAAGTATAGCCGCCATCGACGAGGACCACGCTGCCGGTCATCAGGCTGGCGGCGTCGGAGGCCAGGAACAGGACGACCGAGGCGATTTCATCCGTCCTGCCCATGCGGGCCATCGGCGTGCCGCCGATCCAGGCCTGGTACATCGGCGGATTGTTGCGCACGAAGGCGTTCAGCGGGGTCTCGATATAGGTCGGCGCCACGGCATTGACCCGCACGCCGCGGTTGCCCCACTCGGCGGCCAGCGACTTGGTGAGATGGTGCACCGCGGCCTTGGAAGCGTTGTAGTAGCACTGCTCCTGCGGCTTGTTGACGATGAAGCCCGACATCGAGCCGATATTGACGATGGCGCCGGATCCGGCGTCGAGCATGTGCTGGCCGAAGGCACGGCAGCACCAGAAGGTGCCGTTGAGGTTGACGTCGATGACGTTCAGCCAATGCTCGTCGGCGACCTTTTCCGCCGGCGTTTCGCTCCGGGCAATGCCGGCGCTGTTGACCAGGATGTCGACCCTGCCGTGCCGCCGGGCGAGCTCGGCCGCGACCTGCGCCACGCCCGCCGAATCGGTGACGTCCATCACCACGGCTTCGGCGGCGTGGCCCTTGGCCTTGAGGCCGGCGCAACCGGAGTCGGCCATCTTGGGATCGCGGTCGGCGATGACGATGCGGGCGCCGGCCTCGCCCAGCGCCTCCGCGCAGGCAAGGCCGATGCCCTGCCCGCCGCCCGTCACGACGGCCGTGCGGCCGTCCAGCTTGAACTTCTCGAGATACATACGCGCCTTCCCGTTGTGGGTCGCCCCGCTCAATGCCGGATGGCCATGCCGTCCTTGTCGAAGCGATGCAGCCGGGCGGGATCGGGCGACAGCCACACGCGATCGCCGCTCTTGAGGTGGATTTCGCCGATGCCACGTACCGTCAGCAGCCCCAGCGCGCCGCCATCGACATAGAGGAAGGTGTCGCTGCCGAGATGCTCGGCGACCGACACCGTGCCCGGCCAGCCCTCGCCTTCCTGCGCAATTCGCAGATGCTCGGGCCGGATGCCGATGGTGGCCGCGCCGAGCTGGTCGGCCGGCGGGCCGGAGACGAAATTCATCTTGGGCGAGCCGATGAAGCCCGCGACGAACAGGTTGGCCGGCTGCTCGTACAGTTCGAGCGGCGAGCCGTACTGCTCGACCCGGCCGGCGTTCAGCACGACGATGCGGTCGGCCATGGTCATGGCCTCGACCTGGTCATGGGTGACGTAGACGGCGGTCGTCGCCAGCTGCTTCTGCAGGCGGGTCACTTCCATGCGCATCTGCACGCGCAGCGCTGCGTCGAGGTTGCTGAGCGGCTCGTCGAACAGGAAGGCCTTGGGTTCGCGCACGATGGCGCGGCCGATCGCCACCCGCTGGCGCTGCCCGCCGGAGAGCTCGCGCGGCTTGCGGTCGAGATAGGGCGTGAGGTTGAGCGTCGCCGCCGCGGCCGCCACCTTGCGGTCGATCTCGGCGCGCGGCAGGCCCGCCATCTTCAGCCCAAAGGCGATGTTGCCGCGCACGCTCATATGCGGATAGAGCGCGTAGGACTGGAAGACCATCGACAGGCCGCGCTTGGCCGGCGGCACGTTCACCACGTTCTGGCCGTCGATCAGGATGCGCCCGCCGGTCACGTCCTCGAGGCCGGCGATCAGCCGCAACAGCGTGGTCTTGCCACAGCCCGAGGGACCGACGAAGACCACGAAAGAGCCGTCCTCGATGTCGAGATTGGCATCCTTGATGATGTCGAGCTGTCCGAAGGACTTGTGGACGCCCTGGAGCGTGATCTGGCCCATGGTGTTTCGTCCTTATTTGACGGCGCCGAAGGTCAGCCCGCGCACCAGCTGACGCTGGCAGAACCAGCCGAGGACCAGGATCGGCGCGATCGCCATCGTCGACGCCGCCGACAGCTTGGCCCAGAACAGGCCCTCGGGACTGGAGTAGGAGGCGATGAACACGGTGAGCGGCGCGGCCTTCGAGGTCGAGAGGTTCAGCGTCCAGAACGCCTCGTTCCACGCCAGGATCAGGTTCAGGAGAAGCGTCGAGGCGATGCCGGGGATGGCCATAGGCAGCAGCACATAGGTGAGCTCGCGCCGGATGGTGGCGCCATCCATGCGCGCCGCCTCGAGGATGTCGCGCGGGATTTCCTTGAAGTAGGTGAAGAGCATCCAGACGACGATCGGCAGGTTGCCGAGGCAGAGGATGGCGATGAGGCCGCTTCGCGTGTCGAGCAGGCCGAGATTCTTGAACAGCAGGTAGATCGGCACCAGCACGCCGACGGCGGGCATCATCTTGGTCGACAGCATCCACAGCAGGATGTCCTTGGTCCGCTTGGTCGGCGCGAAGGCCATCGACCATGCCGCCGGCACCGCGATCAGGGCGGCGATCAGGGTCGAGCCGCCGGCGATCACGATCGAGTTCAGGGCGTGAAGGAAATAGTCGCTGCGCTCCTGCACCGTGGCGTAGTTCTCCGTCGTCCAGTCGAAGAACAGGAACGACGGCGGCACCGTGAAGGCCTCGAGCTCGGTCTTGAAGCTGGTCAGCACCATCCACAGGATGGGGAAGAAGATCAGGCCGCCGAAGAACCACGCCGCGACCGTGGACACCACCATGCGCCTTGCCGTGACCCTGCGCGCCATCGCCTAGGCCTCCAGGTTCCGTCCGACGACGCGGACGAGGAAGAAAGCGATGATGTTGGCGATCACGACGGCGACCAGCCCGCCGGCCGAGGCGCTGCCGACGTCGTACTGGATGAGCGCCTGGGAATAGATCAGGAAGGCGATGTTGGTGGTCTGCAGGCCGGGACCGCCGCCGGTGGTCACGAAGATCTCGGCGAACACCGTGAGCAGGAAGATCGTCTCGATCAGGATGACGACCGTGATCGGCCGCGCCAGGTGCGGCAGGGTGAGATAGAGGAAGGTGCTGAGGGCGCTGGCGCCGTCCATCTCAGCCGCCTCCTTCTGCTCCTCGTCCTGCGACTGCAGGGCGGTGAGCAGGATCAGGGTGGCGAAGGGCAGCCACTGCCAGGCCACGATCATGATGATGGCGGTCATCGGCGCGTCGTTGAACCAGTCGATCGGCGTGATGCCGACCAGGGTCGAGAGCCACGCCAGCAGGCCCGAGACCGGATGCAGCAGCAGGTTCTTCCACACCAGCGCGCTCACGGTCGGCATGACGAAGAACGGCGCGATCACCATCAGCCGCACGATGCTACGCCCGAGCACCGGCTGGTCGAGCAGCAGCGCCAGCGGGACGCCGAGCACGATGGTGATCGCCAGCACCGAGCCCACCAGCACCAGGGTGTTCTGCAGCGACGCCAGGAAGGCGGGGTCGGTCAGGAAGTAGCGGAAATTCTCCAGGCCGACGAAGGCTTCGGAGCCCGGATCGAGCAGGTTGTAGTGCAGCAAGGAGAAATAGATCGTCATCGCCAGCGGCACGATCATCCACACCAGCAGCAGCGCGACGGCCGGCGTCAGCAGGCCACGGGCGAGAACTTGCGTCTGTTGGGTCGCCATCGGAAGTCGTGGTCAGCAGAGCGAGGGGGCGGCGGACCGGGAGGCCACCGGATCGCCGCAGCGATCCGATGGCCCGAGATGCCTTACTTGATGTAGCCGGCGCGCTTCATTTCGCGTTCGGTCGAGGATTGTGCGGCGGCCAGCGCGGCGTCGACCGTCGAGGCGCCGGACAGCGCGGCAGAGAATTGCTGGCCGACCGCGGTGCCGATGCCCTGGAACTCGGGGATCGCCGCGTACTGCACGCCGACATAGGGCACCGGCTGGACCGTCGGCTTGTTGGGATCGGCGGCATCGATCGAGTCGAGCGTCGGCTTGGCGAACGGCGCCACCTTCTGGTACTCCGGATTCTGGTAGAGCGAGGTGCGCGTTCCCGGCGGAGCGCTCGCCCAGCCCTCCTTGGCGGCGACGAGCTTGGCGTAGTCCTTGTTGGTCGCCCAGCCGATGAACTTCTCCGCCGCCGGCACCTTCTTGGAGCCAGCCGGAATGGCGAGGTTCCAGGCCCACAGCCAGTTGGCGTTCTTGCCCAGGCCGGCATTGGGCGCCAGGGCGAAACCGACCCTGTCGGCCACCGTCGAGTCCTTGGGATTGGTCACGAAGGAGGCGGCGACCGTGGCGTCGATCCACATCGCGCACTTGCCGGCATTGAACAGAGCGAGGTTCTCGTTGAAGCCGTTGGAGCTGGCGCCCGGCGGGCCGGCCGCCTTCATCAGGTCGACATAGGTCGTGAGCGTCTTCTTCCACTCGGGCTTGTCGAACTGCGGCTGCCATTTCTCGTCGAACCAGCGCGCGCCGTAGGAATTGGCCATCGCCGTCAGGAACGCCATGTTCTCGCCCCAGCCCGCCTTGCCGCGCAGGCAGATGCCGTAGACGCCGGCCGACTTGTCGGTGAGCTTCTTGGCGGCATCGATCACGAAGTCCCAGGTCGGCTTCTCGGGCATGGTGAGCCCGGCCTTCTTGAACAGGTCGGTGCGATACATGATCATCGAGCTCTCGCCATAGAATGGCGCGCCGTAGAGCTTGCCGTCGACCGACACGGCATCGCGGATCTTGGGCAACAGGTCGGCCACGTCGTAGTCGGCGCCGAGATTGTCGAGCGGCACCAGCCAGCCCTTCTTGGCCCAGATCGGCACCTCGTAGGTGCCGATGGTCAGCACGTCGAACTGGCCGCCCTTGGTGGCGATGTCGGTGGTCACGCGCTGGCGCAGCACGTTCTCCTCGAGCGTCACCCATTTCACGGTGATGTCCGGATTCTTGGCGGTGAAGTCGCTGGTCAGCCCCTGCATGCGGATCATGTCGCTGTTGTTCACAGTGGCGATGGTGAGCGTCTCGGCGATCGCGGGGGCCGATATCGACAGGATGGCCGCGCCCACAAGGGCGCCAAACGATGGCTTCACGGTATCCTCCCAAATTCGCGTTGGGCATATGCCCACGCGTTGAGCGTATGTTCAGACTCGCCCAAGGCGCTGTCAAGGGTCGGATGGCGCATAGCCGGCGCAGCACCGCAGGCCGGCCGGCGCGGGCCGTGCTTCAGCGCTTGTGCACAAGCCGGCCTAGCGCTTGAGGATCGCGCCCGCGGTCGCTTCGTCGGTGATCAGGCCGTTCAGCAGGCGGCCCTTCAGCGCCGCCCGGATCGCCGCCACCTTGGCCGGGCCGACGGCGGCGCCGATGGTGAGGCCGCGGGCGGGAGCCTGCAGGGCGATGCTGGTGAGCCGGCTGTTGGTGCCGCCCTCGATGACGTGGCCCTGGGCATCGAAGGCCCAGCCGATCAGCTCGCCCACGGCGCCCCGCCGCCGCATCTCGAACAGCTCCTCGCGCGAGACGAAGCCGTCGACATAGACCTGCGCCGCCTGGTCCATCTGGCCGACGCCGACCAGGCGCAGATCGGCCTTGGCGGCGACCGCCCTCACCTTGGCGATCGGGTCGATGCGCAGCATCTGCTCGAGCACGCTTTTGGACGACATCAGGAACGGCAGCGGCATGGGATAATGGCGGGCCTTGGTGCGGTCGGCGAGGCGGCCCACCGTGTCGAAGAAGCTCGCCGAGCCGTCGGTCGAGATGTTGCCCACCAGCGACACGATCTGGTGATGGGGACAGTCGATCGGCGACACCCGCTCGACCGCGGCGCGCAGGGCGCGGCCCGTGCCGAGGGCCACGATCGTCGGCTTCTCCGTGCGCAGGGTCGCTTCCAGGAGGGTGGCGGCGCGTTCGGCGATGCCGGTGGCGGCGAGCGGCGCCGCCGGGTCGGTCGGCACGACCTCGCAGCGGGCGAGATGGAACTGGTCCCTGAGACGGGCCGCCAGTTCCATGCAGGCCGAGATCGGATGCTCCAGGCGGAAGGTGATCAGGCGCTCGGCGAGACAGAGCGAGACCAGGCGCTGCGCCGAGGCGCGCGAGATCTTCAACGTCTTGGCGATTTCGTCCTGCGTATGGCCGGCGATGAAGTAGAGCCAGCCGGCCCGCGCCGCCTCGTCGAGACGTGTGTTCTCGTTGTCGGATGACGCCATGATCTCTCTACCGATCGCTTCGCCAGAAGTCAGCCATGCGTGCGAACACCCGGTCGGCCCCCGCCTCGTGCAGGTCGGCGGCGCCGTCGCGCGCGCGATAGTGGCTGCCGCCGACAAATCCCCAGACCGTCATGCCGGCGGCCTTGGCCGCCTGCACGCCGCTCACGCTGTCCTCTACCACGAGCGTGCGCGCGGGATCAGCCTGCATGCGCGCCGCGGCATACAGGAAGAGATCGGGGGCAGGCTTGCCGCGGTCCACCATCTGCGCGGTATAGAGCCGGTCGCCGAAGTGCCGGGCAAGGCCGGTCAGGGAGAGCGAGAGGGACACCCGGTCGAGCGCGCTCGAGGAGGCGACGCAGTGCGGGATTTCCAGGCCTTCCAATACCGACCCGACGCCGTCGATGGGGCAAAGCGCCGAGCGGAAGGTCTCCCGTACTTTTGCCCTCAGCTCGGCGGGAAATTGCCGGGGAATCGACCGGCCGAGTCCCTGGTAATGCTGCAGAACCGCGTCCAGGCTGCGGCCGAGGAACAGGTCGAGGGTTTCCTCCAGGCCGACCTCGATGCCATGCCCGGCCAGGGCTTCGCACAGGCAGCGGCAGCTCAGGATCTCGCTGTCGACCAGCACGCCATCGCAGTCGAAAATGATGAGATCGGGCCGCATCATCGCCTGGGTGAGAAACGCTCGATGCGATCATATACTCCCGAGAAGAGCAATTGCCCAATCTAACGCGGGGTCCGGAGCGTGCGGTGGCGGCCGAGCAGCGCGAAGGCGCCCAGCCCTGTCAGCACCTCGTGGCGCGGCCCATAGAGGCGGCCGCGCACCTGCGCCACGTGCTCGTCGTGGCCTAAGACCTCGCCCTCGGCCTGCAGCCAGTCGCCGACCCGCCCTGGGCCGAGATAGTCGAGCGACAGGCGCAGGGTGACGGCGCGGCGCTGCAGGGTATGGAACACCGCGGTCCCCATCGCCGAATCGAGGAAGGCCGCCAGCATGCCGCCATGGACGATGCCCAGCGCGTTGGCATGCTCGGGGCCGGGCAGGAAGCCGCGGATCGCGCGGCCGTTCTCGATCTTCTCGAACCACGGCCCGTTGGCCGCGGCGAAGCCGATCGCTTCTTTCAGTTCACGAAAGCCCGGAGGAATGGACACGCCGCATCTTAGGCGATGCCCGTCAGCAGGACCACGCCGTAGCCGATGTAGTAGGTGGCGATCACCGTGATGATGCGGTTCGACCAGGCGCGGAACTGGGTGTCGGTGAGCTTCTCGAGCACGAGCTTGCCCGCCGACGTGCCGATCATCGACGAGGCGATGGCCACGGCGGCGAACCACGGCTCGACCGAGCCCGACTGCTCGATCAGCGCGCCGAAATAGGCGAGCTTGAGGCTATGGCTGAAGAGCTGGCAGGCGGCCTTGGTGGCGACGATCTGCTTGCGTTCGAGCGGCGAGCGCAGGAACAGCGTGTCGAGCAGCGGCCCGGTGACGCCGGTGACCAGCATCAGCATCATGCACACCATGCTGCCGCCCAGCATCTGGCCGGGCCCCAAGGTGCGCGGCAGCACGCGGGCGGGGATCGCCCGCACCAGGAACGGCGAGCAGCCCAGCAGCAACAGCGCCATCGCCTTGTCGGGCACGTAGAGCCAGATCGACCACAGGCCGACGGAGATCAGGCTGCCGACGACGCTGGCCGCCGCGGTCTTCCACACGATGTGCTGCCGCCAGAGCAGCGCTCGCCAGCCATTGGACGCCATCTGCGTCACCGCGTGCAGCACCATGGCCTGCGGCAACGGCATGACGACCAGCAGCACGCCGACCAAGATCAGGCCGCCGGCCATGCCGAAGATGCC
>JABCYT010000059.1 GCA_013290035.1 Alphaproteobacteria bacterium | reverse complement strand
GCGCCCCGCCCTCGACGACCGCCAGATGGCCGGCCCACGGCTCGGGTTCACCCGGTTCGCGGCGGCGGCGCGTCGCCAGGATGGCGCCGGCGCCGGCCAGGTACTCGGTCTCGACGAAGAGCTTGGAGAAGGCCTGATGCGCCGAATCGGCGAGCGGCGGCGCCAGCACGATCTCGGCGTAGGAGGTAAGCTCTATGTCTCGCGATTGGCCGCCGGCGTTGGCGATGGAGACGCGCCGGACCTCGGCATCGTCCTCCGGCGACACGACGACGTCCAGGGTCGTCGTAAGCGCACCGTCGCGCCGGATGAACTCTGCGCGATCCTCCGCGAACATGACGTCGTAACTGTTGGGCCGCGTGCCGCGTGGCTGGTAAGTCGCTGACCACACCTCGCCGCTTTCGACGTCGCGCAGCAGGACATAGCTGCCCCAATCGTCGCGCGTCGTGTCTTCGCGCCAGCGCGTCACGGCATGCGCGCCCCAGCGGCTGTAGCCCGAGCCTGCGGCGGTCAGCATCACCGAGTAGCGGCCGTTGGACAGCAGATGCACCGACGGGCTGGCAGCGTGCGGATTGTGCAGTCGGCGAACGACCGCTGGTTCCAGATCGTCCACCGTGGCGCTGACCCCGACCTCCTCGGCGCGCGGATGGGCAACGGCAACGTCGCGCGGCGTTCGTTCCTGCAGCAGCAGCTCGGTCGCCTGGATCATCGGCTCGGCGTGGAAGCGCGTGCGCATCACGCCGTCGAGCAGCGCGTTGGCGATGGCGACCACCGTCATGCCCTGGTGGTGGGCCATGTAGGCGTACACGACAGCCTGGGTCTTGCCTTCCGGCAGGCGCGCAGGCGTGAAGTCGATGGCCTCATAGAATCCGTAGCGGCCACGCCCGCCGATTTCCGCCAAGCGCGTGAAGTTGGCCGTCGCCGCCGCAGGATCGACCATCGTGGCGAGCGCCGTCGCATAGGGCGCGATGACGACGTTTTCGCGGAGCCCGCGCTTGAAGCCCAGTCCCGGCACGCCGAAGTTGGAGTATTGATAGGTCAATTCCTTGTCGCGCGCGTTGTAGGCCGACTCGGAGATGCCCCATGGCACGCCGAGCCCCGACGCGTAGTCGATCTGCCGCCGCACGATCAATTCGTTGGTCTTCTCGATCAGGCTGCCAAGCGGCGCGCGCATGACCAGCGACGGCATGAGATACTCGAACATCGATCCCGACCACGAGACCAGCGCCGCGCCACGCCCGATCGGCGTCACTTCGCGGCCCAGCCGGAACCAGTGGCGGGCCGGCACGCTGCCCGTGGCGATCGCCACGAAGCTGGCGAGCCGGGCTTCCGATGCGAGCAGGTCGTAGCAACTCGGGTCGAGTGCATCCTCGGCGACGAGATAGCCGATGGAAAGCAGACGGCGCTCCTGGTCGAGAAGGAAATCGAATTCCATGTCGTTCGCCATGGTGCGAGCCGTAGCTTCGATGGTCTGCAGCCGGCGCTTCAGCGCCGCGACCGATTCGGGCTCCAGCGCGACATCGCGACGATGGCTCTCGATCGAGCGTTGCGCGGCCTCGATCCAGAACAACATGTCCTCACTCGCGGAATCGGCCCGTTCGTTGGCCAACGTACGGGCCAGATCGGTAACCCTGCCGGCATCGAGCGCCAGATCGTCCAGTCGATTCGGAAGCTGCAGCAATGAAGCGGCAAGATCGTCGAGGGCGCCGTTCAGTTCGCGCGAGGTGACGATTTGCGTACGCCGGTCGTCGGGCAGTGCCTGGAGTGCCTCACGGCCGACCGCGAGGCTGTCACCTGCGCCGGCGAGATTGCCGGTTGCGACGGTTGGATTGCCTCGCCAAGCCGCACAGGCGTTGGCCAGCGAGATCAGGTGGCCGGCCAGATTGCCGCTATCGACCGAGGAGATGTAGGCCGGATCGAGCGGACGAAGATCGGCCGTGTCGTACCAATTGAAGAAATGGCCGCGGAAACGCTTCAGGCGCTCCAGGGTCGCGAACGTCGCCTCGAGACGTTCCGCGGCCTCCAACGTGCCGATCCAGCCAAAGTCGCGGGCAGCGGCAGTCGAGAGCAGGAGAAGCCCGATATTGGTCGGCGATGTCCGATGGGCGACGACGGAGTTGGGATCCTCCTGGAAGTTGTCCGGCGGCAGCATGTTGTCCGCGGCGGTGACGAACGTCTCGAAGAAGCGCCAAGTGCGCCGCGCGATCAGCCGCAGCGCTCGCGCATCGGACTCGGAGATCGCCAGGCTGCCGGCATCGGCCGGCGCCACGCTCACCCAGCGCGCGATCGCCGGCCCGCACAGCCACGCCACGATGAAGGGCGCGGCGACCGGCAGCGCCGCGCGACCGACATACCAGACGAACAGAGCGGCCAGCGACGCGACGATCAGGCTTCCCGTCATCTCGACGACGAAGCTCATCCAATCGGTACGAAGCCTGCTCTTGGACTGAGCCGCGGTGGTCCAGTCGAGCAGATGTCGGCGACTGAAGAAAAGGCGGTACAAGGTTCGGCCGATCGCATCCAGCATCAGCCAGGCTTGGTGGGTGAGAAAGACCACGAGCAGGGCGGACTGCGAAAGCGCATCGAGTGTGTCCGCCGCGAGCGCGGCGAAATGACTGCGCATCGTGATGCCGGCATTCCGCGGCGCGAGAGCGGCGATAACCGGCAGGATGGTCGGCAGCGCGACGGTCAGAAGGATGAAGCCCGTCCAGACGAGCGCGGCCGCCAGAGGCAAGGTCCATCCCGCCAACAGCGCCACGATCGCGGCCGGCGCGGACAGGGTGCGCCGTAGATTGTCGAACATTTTCCAGAAGCCGATCACCGTGAGGGAGCCGGCTTTGCCCCGTGTCACCCGCCCCTTCACGCGACCCAGCATCCACGGCAGGAGCTGCCAGTCGCCTCGCGCCCAACGATGCTGGCGCGCCGCGGCCACGTCGTAGCGGGCGGGAAATTCTTCGACGACCTCGATGTCGGACACCAACCCGGAGCGGGCGAACACGCCCTCGAAAAGATCGTGGCTCAGCATCGTATTGTCGGGGACGCGACCCTGCAGGGCGGTCTCGAAGGCGTCGATGTCGTAGATGCCCTTGCCGGAGTAGGAGCCCTCGCCGAACAGATCCTGGTAGACGTCCGATACCGCCGATGAGTAGGGATCGATGCCGCTGTTGCTGGAGAAGATACGCTGAAACAACGAGCCTTCCGCGCCAACCGGCAGTGACGGCGTCACGCGAGGTTGCAGCACGCCATAGCCTTCGACGACACGGCGCTCGGCGGCATCGAGACGGGGCCGGTTGAGCGGGTGCGCCATCTTGCCGACCAGCCGCAGGATCGCATCGCGTGTCAATCGCGTATCGGAATCGAGGGTGACGACATAGCGGATGTCGGCCGACAGCGGGCGCTGCCCCGTGTCGACGAACGTCGTGCCGGCCTCGCCGCGCAACAGGCGATTGAGCTCGTGAAGCTTGCCGCGCTTGCGCTCCCAACCCATCCATCGGCCTTGCGCTGCGTTCCAAACGCGTTGCCGGTGAAGCAGGAGGAAGCGATCGGCGCCATCGGCGTTTGGATAGCGGGCATTGAGACGGGCGATGCCGTCCTTGGCCGCCGCCACGAGGTCGGCGTCTCCGGCGATGGACTCCGCACTGGCATCCGCCCAGTCGGACAGGAGCGCGAAATGGATCGCGCCGGCGGGATTGGACAGGTAGTGGACCTCGAGTCGCTGGATCTGCTCATCGACTGCCGTTCGTGTCGTCAGCAAGCTCGGAATGGCAACCAGGGTGCGAAGATGCGCCGGCACGCCCTCCCGCAGGTCGAGGCCAGGCAGAAGCGTCGCGCCGAAACCGCCGGTGATCGCCCGGTTGACCAGCATCAACGCGGCATCGACCGCCGGCAGAAGACCGATCAGAACCATCACCGCAAGACGCCAGCCGGCAATGTCGACTTGCGCCAGAACGAGCAGCGGCAGGAAGAGAACGACGGCGGCCGTCAGGGAAACACTGGCGATGTAGCCTGCGACCCCAGTGGCCGTGAAGCGCCGGCGCACAGCGAGGCCGGGCGGCCGATAGCCCAGGGACCGCTCGAACGAGGGACGGCCGCCGGCGATCAGGTAATAGCCGGGATCCTGCCGGCGGCGATCGCCGTCGCATGTGATGGGAGCAGACAAGGCGGCCTGAAGGGCGCGGCGCGCGATTTCAGGCTCGGCCGGGTCGCTGCCGCGGGCCATCTGCTCGATGGCGGTGCGATAGAGGTTGCGGGTGGCGAAATCCATGGCGGCGAAATCGCTGCCGGCGCGCAGGATATCGTCGACCGGACTCACCGCCTCGAACAGCTTCGCCCAATCGATGTCGGAGATCAGGCGCATGCTGGTGATGATGTTGCGCACCGTGACGTTGGTCGCGCCCTGCAGCTGATGTTCCTTGCGCACCAGCTCGTCGGCGTTGGTGCCCTCACGCGCCAGCCGCCCCTCGAGCCAACCCACGGCGGGGGTCGTCTCCGGGTCCTGGTCGCGCAGGCGCTGGACGAGCTGGACGATGAAGCCCTCGGAGAACGGGGCTCGCTCATAGGGCGCAAGCGCCATCGGATCGGCGACGAGGTCGTTCACACCCAGCAGGCGGTCAGCCACGGCATCGGCCTCCTCGCGCGCCGACCGGCGGCTCATGATGCGCACGGCCGAGCGCCGGAGGTTCTCGACCAGCACGATGCGCAGGGTGATCGCCACGGCCCACAGCTCGCCGATGCTGAGCGGCTGAACGGTCTGGTAGGCGCGCACGAAGCGGGTCAGCGCCTCGGGATCGAACCGGCTGTCGGTATGGGCGACGAAGGCCCAGGCCACCCCGAACACGCGGGGATAGCCGGCCAGCGGGCCGCTGCTCAGCTTGGCAAGCTGACGGTAGTAGCCGGGCGGAAGATCGGTGCGGACTTCACGGACCTGCTGCTCGACGAGATGGAAATTGTCGAGCAGCCATTCCGCGGCGGGCGTGATCGGCCGGCCCTCGTCGGCAGCCTTGGCTATACTGCGGTAGGCCTCCAGCAGTACGCGCTCATTGTCCGCCAGACGGTCCACCAGCGATTGGACGGTCGTCGGCGTGGCGGTGATGGGTTGGCTCGAGGCGAGGCTTTCCGCATGCTGCTCCAGCCGCTCGACACTGAAGAGTTCGCTGCGGATGGGATCTTCGTCATCCCATAGGGAAGCAGGTTGCGCGCGCCCGAAGGCGCGCCGCAGCAGCGATTGCAATGGTTTCGGCCTTTCCGGCAACACCGCGCGGCCAGCAGCGAGATCGCTGCGCGCGATCGTGAAACGTCCGTCAGCGGATCGCTACGGACGCTTCCTTCTACAGCAAACGCCACGGCTGGGCGAATTGCCTAGTGCCGTGCCGCCTGCCCACCGTCCAGGGTCATGACCACACCACTGATATAACTGGCGCGATCAGACGCCAGGAACACCGCGAGATCGGCCACCTCGTCGGGCTCGGCCGCCCGGCCGAACGGCATGTGCTTGGTAAGCTCAGGCCAGCGCTCGGGATCGCCGAACTTCTGCTCGGCCTGGCCGCGCAGCAGGGTCAGCATGCGGTCGGTGCGCGTGGCCGGCGGATTAATCGCCACTACCCGGACGCCGTGATCGACGCTCTTCGATCCCACGGCGCGGGTGAAGGCCATCAGGCTCGCATTGCCCATAGTGCCGGTGACGTAGTCGTAATTGTAGCTCTCGCCGGCCAGCCCGATGATGTTGACGACGGCGCCCTTCTTGCGCGCGTACATCTTCTCGAGCATGGCACGCGTGGCGTTGATGTAGCCGAACACCTTCAATTCCCAGGCCTCGCGCCACTTGGGCTCGGTCATGCTGAAGATGTCGCCGCGCGGGATGGCACCGGCATTGTTGACCAGGATGTCGGCATGGCCCACGGCATCGACCACAGAGCGCGCCATGTCGCCCTTGGAGAAGTCGGCGGCATGGATCTCGACCGGCACGTTATGGCGGCTGCGGATCTTGTCGCGCGCCGCTTCGAGCGATTCCTTCGATCGCGAGGCGATGTGCACGGCGCAGCCTTCGCCGGCGAAAGCCATGGCGCAGGCAAAGCCGATGCCGCGGCTGCCGCCGGTGATCAGCACGGTCTTGCCGGAAAGCTTCATGTCCATTGCGGCGTCTCCCCTAAAGCCGATAAGTCGAATCGATCGTGGCGCGGCCGTCGTCGGTCTTCACCCGGCCGTCCTTCACCATCTGCACGAGATGCGCCAGCATCGAGCGGCCGGCGGCGGCATGCAGGTGCAGCGGCGTGTCGGCATAGTTCTTGGCGACCATTGCGGGGATGGTCTGCGGACCTTCCTTGAGCCGCGCCATGATCTGCGCCTCGCGGCCCAGGCGATGCTCGATATAGGCCTGCACGAACGGATTGGGATTGCGGATCTCCGCGCCGTGCGTCGGGATGTAGAGCGTCTCCTGGCGCGGCAGGAGCTTGCGCAGGCTGGCGAAATAATCGGCCATGTTGCCGTCGGGCGGCGAGATCACCGCCGTCGACCAGCCCATGACGTGATCGCCCGACAGCAACGCCTTGTCCTCCTTCACCGCGAAGCAGAGATGATTGGAGATGTGGCCCGGCGTGTAGACTGCCTCGACGTTCCAGCCGTCGCCCGCAACCACGTCGCCGTCGTTGAGCTTGATGTCGGGCGCAAAGGCGAGGTCGCCCGCCTCCTCCGGCTTCTCATCGCCCGGCGGCCGCGGATGCGGGCCGTAGGAATAGACCTTGGCGCCGGTCGCCTTGGCCAGCGCCGGCGTGGCCGGGACATGATCGATGTGGGTGTGGGTAACCAGGATGTGCGTCACCGTCTCGGCCCGAACGGCACGCAGCACGGAGTCGATATGATCCTGCATGTCGGGGCCGGGGTCGACGATCGCCACCTTGCCGTGGCCGATGATGTAGGTGCCGGTGCCCTTGAAGGTGAACGGACTGGGATTATGGGCGACCACCCGGCGGATCAGCGGCGTCACCTCCATCGCCGTGCCGTAGTCGAACTTGAAGTCCTTGATGAAGGGAATGCCGGGCATGAAACTCTCTCACCGCGTGGGGGGCGTCAGCTTGTAGAGCGCATTGCGGATGTCGGAGCTGACATAGACCGTGCCGGTGCGGCCAACCGCAACGCCGGTCGGCACCAGCGCCGGCGGGCCGCCGGGATAGGTCGCCAGCCCGATATCGAGGTTCGAGGCGATCACCGTCTTGGTCCCGGTCGCCGGATCGATGGCGACCACGCGCTTCTGGCCGACCTCGGCGACATAGAGCAGGCCGTCGGGCCCGACGTCGATGCCCTCGGGACCGGCCAGCCCGTCGGCCACGACCTTGCGCGCCCCGGTGACGACGTCGATCTGGCTGACCGCGCCGGCGGCAATCTCCGTGACGTAGATCAGGTTGCCCGGTCCCTGGGCCAGCGCCACCGGGCTGCGCAGTTCCTTGACCACGGTCGAGCGCGTCTTGCCATCAGCGCTCACCTTGACGAGGTTGGCGCTTGCCAGCTCGGCGACGTAGATCGTGCCGTCGGCCGTCTCCAGCGCGTCGACCGGCGCGGCGAAGTCGCCGAGGCTCGCGACCAGCTTGCCGGTCTTGCGATCGACCTTCTCCACGGTGTTGGAGAACCAGCTCGTCAGCAAGGTGTGCTTCGGTCCGACCGAGATGCCGATCGGATAGGCGTGGGTGTCGCCATGCACGCGTAGCACGTCGGCGACCGCGCCAGTCTGGCCATCGACCGTGCGATAGCTGAACACGTCGGCCACGTGCACGGTGTCCTTGCCGCCCTCGGAGACGACGGCGAGGTCGGAGGGGATGGCGAGCTTGCCCTCGACGATCGTCCGGTGCGCGCCGGTCTGCTTGTCGACGAGATAGACGCCGTTATCGGTCATCGAAGTGACGAACAGCCGGCCGCGCGAATCGAAGGCCAGGTTGTCGAGCCCCGGCTTCATCGAGGCGACCAGCTTCTTGGCCTTGCTGGTGAGACTGACGCTCCAGACGCCGCCTGTGCCGGCATCGACGACATAGACGTTGTCGCGGTTCTGCGGATCGATGTTGGCGGCCGCCGGCGTCTTGAACCCTTCGGCGATCACCTCGATCGCGCCGGTCTCGAGGTTGATCTTGACGATCTGGCCCTTGAACCACAGCGGGCCGTAGAGGAAGCCGTCGTCCTTGTGGATCTCGAAGCCGTTCAGGCCGCCCAGCTTCTCGGCGATGCGCCTGAGCTCGCTCCGCGGGAACGGCTTGAAGTCGGGCTTGTCGACGTTCTTGAGGTCGATCTCGTAGAGCGCGTCGCCCAGGAAGACCTCCGACACGAATAGCCGGCCGTCCTTGCCGAAGGCGATCGCGTTGGGGCCGCCCATGCCGTTGGCGACCTCGATGGTCTTGCCGTTGGGCTTGCGGATATAGACCTTGCCCAGCAGGAAGGCGGTCCACGCCATGGTGCCGTCGTCGGCGAAGGCGATGTCGTCGGCCATGCCCATCGGCGGATCGATGACGCGGTCGACCTCGCCCGAATCGACCTGCACGCGGTAGATCGTCTGGCCGATCACCGAGCCGGCGAAGAGCTGGTCGTCCTTGTTGAAGGCGAGCCCGTGCACGCCGTGGAACCACGAGCCCGGCACCAGGAACTGCTGGTTGTATTCCTTCGCCGGCGCGGGCGGCGGTGGTTGTTCGGCCTGCTGTGCCAGTGCGCCGCCTGCCACGCCCACCGCAAGCGCCAGCGACGTGAAAAACCGGCCCAACTCCATCCCGTTTCCTCCAAGCCCTCTGCGGCGCGGACTTTAGACCGGGCCATACATTTTGTAACGCCGAACCCTTCGGCTAACATGACGCGGCCATGCGGCCGACCCTCGTCTTTATTGCGTTGCTTGCCGTGTCGACGGTTTGCGGCAGCGCGGCGGCGCAGCAGAAGGTCCCGTTTCCCGCCCTCGACGGCAAGGACGGCGCCGCACCCACCATGCTCGACGGCTATCTGTTCCGCCCGAACGGTCCGGAACCCCATCCCGCGATCGTGTTCATGCACGGCTGCAGCGGACTTTTTTCGCGCACGACCAACGCCATTGTGTCGCGCGAGACGGCCTGGCGGCAACTGCTCGTCGACAAGGGCTTCGCGGTCCTGATGGTCGATGGTTTCACGCCGCGCGAGACCGGCGAGATGTGCTCGCGCACCGGTTTCAAGGAGTGGCTCTATCTGCGGCGGCCGGGTGACGCCTACGCCGCCCTGCTCTACCTGCAAGCGCAGAGTTTCGTGCTGCGCGACCGCATCGGCCTGATCGGCTGGTCGAACGGCGGCGGCGCCGTCCTGATGGCGGTCGCCAGCCAGAGCCGTGGCCGGCCGCCGGGCCTCGCCGGGCCCGATTTCCGCGCCGCGGTCGCCTTCTATCCCGGCTCGTGCAGCGAGCGGCGCCTGGGCGCCGACTGGACGACCTCGATCCCGCTGCTGATCCTGATTGGACAGGAGGACGTCTGGACGCCGGCGAAGCCCTGCGGGGAACTCGCCCAAGGCGCCGCCGGCCGCGGTGCACCGGTGACCTTCCACGCCTATCCTGGCGCCTACCATGACTTCGACTGGCCGGGGCTGAAGCGGCGCGAACTCACCTCTTATACGACGCGCACGGGCGTGGTGCCGATCACCGGCGAGGATCCTGCCGCCCGCGCCGACGCGCTGGACCGCGTCACCGCCTTCCTCGCCCGTCATATCTTGAATTGACGCGGCCGCCCGGCCGACCGATTAAAAACGACGACAAGCGATCAGGTATTTCGCAGGAGGAAAGTC
Source organism: Alphaproteobacteria bacterium (assembly GCA_013290035.1). GTDB lineage: Bacteria > Pseudomonadota > Alphaproteobacteria > Reyranellales > Reyranellaceae > Reyranella. Next base: position 766 of record JABCYT010000059.1, on the reverse strand, counting down.
ATGGCAGGTCCGCTTTCGGGATTGACGATCGTCGAGCTGGCCGGCATCGGCCCCGGCCCGATGTGCTCGATGATGCTGGGCGACATGGGCGCCGACGTGATCCGCGTCGACCGCACCAAGAGCCACGTCATGGACCGCCTGGCCGATCCGAAATACGCCGTGCACAACCGGAGCCGTCGCTCGGTTTCGGTAGACCTTCAGAAGAAAGAGGGTGTCGACGTCGTGCTGCGCCTGATCGAGAAGGCCGACGGCGTCACCGAGCCGTTCCGCCCGGGCGTCGCCGAGCGACTGGGCCTGGGGCCCGACGTCTGCCTCGGGCGCAACCCGAAGCTGGTCTATGGCCGCATGACCGGCTGGGGCCAGGAGGGACCGCTGGCCAAGGCGGCCGGCCACGACATCAACTACATCGCCCTCACCGGCGCGCTGCATGCCATCGGCGTCAAGGACAAGCCGACGCCGCCCCTGAACCTGGTCGGTGACTTCGGCGGCGGCGGCATGCTCTTGGCCTTCGGCATGGTGTGCGGGCTTCTCGAGGCACAGCGCTCGGGCAAGGGCCAGGTGATCGACGCGGCCATGGTCGACGGCGCGGCGCTGCTGCTGGGCGGCATCTACGGCATGGCCGGCGCCGGCCTGTGGAACGACGACGACCGCGAGACCAACATGCTGGACGGCGGTGCGCACTTCTACGGCACCTACGAGACCAAGGACGGCAAATTCGTCTCGGTGGGCTCGATCGAGCCGCAATTCTACGCGCTACTGCTCGAGA
>JABCYT010000058.1 GCA_013290035.1 Alphaproteobacteria bacterium | reverse complement strand
ACGAACCGATTCGGCCGGCAAGGTGACATCGGCGGTCATCGCCCAACTCTATCGGAGTCCCGGCCGCCGGCCTAGATCGGCGCACGGCCTTGTGTTGAGCCCCTTTCGGGCCCTAGGGCGCCGTCACCACGCGATAATACACGCCGTTGGCGCCATAGGCAGGCACGAACCAGAGACCGTCGGTGCAACGGTAGTAGGGCTGCGCATTTACGGCCTGATAGCTGCAGCCGGCGGGCAGCGTTCCGTAGATCGTCCCCGGCGGATTGGCGGTCGCCGTGGCCGACGCCGCGCCGGCGGCGGCAGCGCCGATCGCGGTGCCGGCGACCAGGCCGGCCGCGACCGCGCCGCCGGTGTTCCAGCCGCCGCAATTGTAGCAGTTGGCGCCGTAGGCGTTGACGACGGTGGGCGCATTGTAGGCGCCGTAGTAGCCGCCGTGATAATAGTCGGGACCGCCGTAGTAGGTGTGGCCGGCCGTGCCGGTCGCCGTCCACGCGCCGCCGCCGCCGGTCGCCGTGCCGCCGCGATAGCCGGTCGCGTTCCAGGTGCCGCCGCTGCCGCTCGCCGTTCCGCCGCGCCAGCCGGTGCCGCTCCACGTGCCGTCGCTGCCGCTGGCCGTGCCGCCGCGCGCGCCGGTCGCGCTCCAGGTTCCGGTGCCGGTGCCCCAGGCGTGGCCGCCGCGCGAATCGGAGGCGCTCCAGGCGCCGTGGCCGCCCCAGCCGCCGGCATGCACCCACGCGCCCGCCGAAGCCAGCGGCACGGCGATCGCCGCCACACAGGCGAGAAGCAGTGTCTTGTTCATCGCGCGCTCCTGCTTGTCACTTCTTGGGGGCAGCGCCGGTGATCGGCACCGCCGGCGGAATGAATTCGACCCTCCGGGCGCTTGCCAGGGCGGCCGAGGTGAAGGCATCGGCCGCGACGGGCTGGCCGAGCTTCCAGTCCGACAAGGCCACGGCGTGACGGTAGTGCGAGGGATCGCCGAGGAAGATGGCGCGGGCCAGCCGCGGCAGCTTGTCGTCGCTGCCGATCCAGAGCTGGACATGCACGAACGGGCCGACCAGTACGACGATATCGGTCGGCACGCCGCCGACCACGATCGACTTGCCGACGACGAAGGCGATACGCAGGTTCTCCGTGATCATCTTCAACGGGTCGGAGACGATGACGTCGGTGAAGGGGAAATAGATCGCGGCGTTCTCGAAAGCGGCCCGCAGCATGGCATCGATCGTGTCCGGCGCCTCGGCGACCGCCACGAGGTTGGCGGCGGGCTCGTAGGCCTGCGCCGTCTTGCCGTCGTAGTAGAATTCGGTGCGCGGCCCATCGCCCGGCGTGATGACGCGGAGCTTGTCGGGCCGCTGCAAGGTCACCTGCGAAAGGGTGAAATAGGCCAGCGGCTCACCGGTGCGGTCGGGGCTTTCGTAGGTGGTGACGGCGGTGAAGCTCATGGTCTTGGCCGCGGCGAGCTTTTCGCTCATCGCCTTGATCAGGGCGAGCGCGGCAGGCTCGATCTCGACCCTCACGCCGAGATCGGGCGTGATCGGCGCCGCTGTGGCGGCGGCGGGCGGCGCCGCTTGCTGCTGGGCCTGCGCGCTGGCGATACCGGCGGCTATCGACAGCGCCGCCGCGATCAAAGATTTCATCTGGACTCTCCCGGTCGCGCGAAATGATCGGCATTTTTACGCGCGAAGGCAATCGTCGAGGCAAGCTGATTGCCGCAAAATTAATCCATGATATCGATGGTCGAGCGCTTGCCGATCCTACTGCGAGTCCGATCCGGTAATGAGTCGCGCGCCCGACTGAAACGTCACGTACGACCACAGCCAGTCGAGCATCACGACCAGCCGGTTCCTGAAGCCGATCAGGAACGAGATGTGAACCAGGCCCCACAGCAGCCAGGCGAGCGTGCCGTCGAGCTTGATCCAGCCGAAGTCGGCGACGGCAGCGCGACGTCCGATGGTCGCGAGCGTGCCGAAATTGCGATAGCGGAAAGGCGGCGGCGCGGGGAGGCCGGCAAGGCGGGCGCGCAACAGGCGCGCGACATAGGCGCCCTGCTGCTTGGCGACCGGCGCCACGCCGGGCAGCGGCCGGCCGTCGCCATCGAGGGCAAGGGCGGTGTCGCCGAGGACGAAGATCTTGGGATGGCCGGGCAGCGACAGGTCGGGCCCGATCTTGACCCGGCCCGCGCCATCCTTGTCGGCGCCCAGCCATTGCGCGGCGCCCGATGCCATGACGCCGGCAGCCCACACGACGGTGGCCGCCTGCAGGCGATGGTCGCCGATGGTGACGCCCTCCCCGTCGCACTGGGAAACCGGTGTGCCGAGGCGCACCTCGACGTGCAGCCGGTCGAGCGAGCGCCGCGCCGCCTCGCTCAACACTTCCGGGAAGGCCGGCAGCACGCGCGGGCCCGCCTCGACCAGCACGATGCGGGCATCGCGGGGATTGATGCTGCGGAAATCGTGGCGCAGCGCGACGTGCGCGAGCTCGGCGATGGCGCCCGCCATCTCCACGCCGGTCGGGCCGGCGCCGATCACCACGAAGGTGAGGAAGCGCTGCCGTTGTTCGGGCGCCGTCGCCGCTTCGGCATGCTCGAAGGCCATCAGGATGCGGCGACGGATCCCGATGGCGTCGTCGATGTTCTTCAATCCGGGCGCCACGCTCTCCCAGGCGTCGTGGCCGAAGTAGGAGTGCCGTGCGCCGGTGGCGACGACGAGGTAGTCGTAGGGAACCTCGCGATCCTCGACCGTCACGGTCCGCCTCTCCTTGTCGATACCCAGGACCTTGTCCAGCAGGACGTTCACGTTGGGCGCGCGCCGCAGGATGGAGCGGATCGGCTGCGCGATCTGCGCCGGCGACAGGCCCGCGGTCGCGACTTGGTAGAGCAGCGGCTGGAACAGATGATAGTTGCGCCGATCGATGACGGTGACATCGGCGGCGGCGCCGGCCAAACCATGCGCGGCGCTCAGCCCGCCGAAGCCTGCACCGATGATGACGATGCGCGGTCGAGCCATGGCGGCGCTCACCCTATTGCCTCTCACCAGACCGGCAGACGGGCCAGCAACCGTACCAGCCCGCGCGTGCGCGGTCCGAACAACGTTTCGGTGAAATAGCTGCCGGCGGCGCGCTTGCTCGCCTCGCCCAGGGTCGGGTAGGGCGGCACGAAGGCGGCCAGCGCCGAGATGTTCAGGCGCTTGGCGATCGCCAGGCACCACGGCTGGATCAGCTCGCCGGCCTGCGGCGCCACGATGGTCGCCCCCAGGATGCGGCCGCGCCGGTCGGTGATCGCCTTCACCATCCCGTCGGTCTCGCGTTCGGTCTGGGCGCGGTCGTTTTCGGCAAGCTTCCAGCGCAGGACCTTGATCGCCTCGCCATGCTTGTCACCTGCCTCGCGTTCGCTCATGCCGACCTGCGCCAGTTCGGGGTCGGTGTAGGTCGCCCATGGCACGATCGAAGCGTCGAGCTTTGCCGGCGCACGGAACAGCGCGCCGCGGATGAACAGCGACGCCTCGTAGCCCGCCATATGGGTGAAGGCATAGAGGCCGTTGCAATCGCCGATCGCCCAGACATTGCGGTTGGAGGTGCGCAGCGAAGCATCGACGGTAATGCCGCGTTTGGTGTGAGCGACGCCCGCCGTCTCGAGGTCGAGGCCTTCGACAATAGGCGCACGGCCGGCGGCGACCAGCAGGTGCGAGCCTTCCAGTCGTTCGCCGCCGTCCAGGACCACCGCCATGCCGCCGGGCGCACGTTCGACCCGGTCGATCTTGACGGGCGCGCGCAGGTCGACGCCTTCAGCCCGCAGCCGCGCCACGACGATGGCGGAAAGCTCGGGATCGTCCTTGGCGAGAAAGTCGGCCGCTTCCAGCACGGTGACCCTGGCGCCCAGCCGTCGATAGGCCTGCGCCAATTCCAGACCGATCGGCCCGCCGCCGATCACGATCAGATGGTCGGGCAGGGTGCGGTTGGCGAAGACGGTCTCATTGGTGAGATAGGCTGTGTCGCTGAGGCCCGGGATCGGCGGCGCCGTCGGCCGCGATCCGGTGGCCAGCACGATGCGGCGGCTCTTGATGCGATGCGGGCCGGCCAAGAGCTCGGTGCGGCCGACGAAGCGCGCCTCTTCCTTCAACACGCGGACGCCCAATCCCTCGAAGCGCTCGACCGAATCGTTGGGCGCGATCGAGGCGATCACCCGGGCGACGTGATCCATGACCTTGCCGAAATCGACTCGCGGCTCGACCGGCGCGATGCCGAAGGCGGCGCCGCTGCGTTGCGCCTGGGCGGCTGTGGCGGCGGCGAGCAGCGCCTTGGACGGCACGCAGCCGTAGTTGAGGCAATCGCCGCCCATCAGCGCGCGCTCGATCAGCACGACTTTCAGGCCGAGCTGCGCGGCGCCCGCGGCAACGACCAGGCCCGCCGACCCGGCGCCGACGACGCAGACATCGGGTGTCAGGATCTCGGCCATCTCACGGCGACGTCTTGCGGGCGCGCAGATGGGTGTAGAGCACGGGCACCAGTGCCAGGACCGCGAGACCGAGCAAGGGCAGCAGGATGCGCCACTCGAAGATGATTCCCAGGTTGGGCACTTCCCCGCGGTCGAGCAGCGAGCCGAGCCCCGAGCCGACGCTCGAATAGACGACCGCGCCGGGAATGATGCCGATCAAGGTCGCCAACGTATAGGGACCGAGCGTCATGCCGAGCAACGCCGGCACGATATTGACCAGCCAGAAGGGAAACACCGGCACCAGCCGCAGGAACAGCAGGTAGCTGAAGCTGTCGCGGCGAAAGCCTTCTTCCAGCCGCGCCAGGGCGGCGCCGGCGCGGGCGTGAAAGAGATCGTAGAACGCCGTACGTGCCGCCAGGAATACGGCCAGCGATCCCAGCGTCGCGCCGATCACAGACAGCAGCGCCCCCAGCCACAGGCCGAACAGGAACCCGCCGACCGGCGTCACGATCACGGCGATGGGCAACGAGAACGCCACCACCAACGCATAGACGACGACGAAGAGGAACGCTGCCAGCGCGACATGACCCGTCACCCAGGCGGTGAGCGTCGCGTGATGGCGGCTCAGCATCTCGAAGGAGAAGTAGCGCTCGAGGTCGAGCAGCAGGAAAAGCGCCAGCCCGAGCAGCAGGACCGCCACGGGAATCAGCCGGCGCCACAACGGGAGGGTCATGTGATCTTTCGCGTGGCTCGTCGTCGATATTGGCCTTCATCCCTCGGGTCTCAAAGCAAATGCGCTCACGCTCGAGTGACAGCCCAGTGACAGCCCTAGGAGTTCGGCAGGCCGGGATCCGTCGCGGCAAAACTCGGGCGCCGGCCGAGGTGCAGCCACCACGCGGCGAGTCGCGGATGGTTCTCCAGCAGCGCCGCCCCCTCGGGAGCGGCCGCGAAGTAGGCGATCATCGCGCCAAGGTGAAGGTCGGCCAACGACAGGGCGGGTCCGACGAGGAAGGCGTCGGGCGCCGCCAGCGCCTCGAGCGCCGCCAGGAGCTTGGCAGCACCGGCGAGACCACGGCCGACCTCCGCCGCATCGGCCGGCTGCCCGGCCGCGGGCCGGAACACGCGGTGGGAGAAAACCTGGCGCACCAGCGGCCAGTAACCGTAGGAATCGACCACGCCGATGATCTGGTCCATGCGACCCAGGGCGCGGGGCGAGCGCGGCTGCAGGTTGGGGCCGGCGAAGGCGCGGTCGAGGTAGCGGCTGATGGCGCCGGTTTCGTAGAGGACGAAACCGTCGTGAACCAGGGTCGGCACCCGGCCGAAGGGATGGAGGGCGAGATAGGCCGCCGGAACGTCGGCGGCGAAGGGGTTCACTTCGACCCGGTCGTAGGCCAGCCCCTTCTCGGCCAGGACGAGGCGGGCAATCCGGACGTAGACGCTGTAGCGATAACCGTGCAGGACCAGAGACATGGGCCATCCTAGCCTCTCGTTGACTCAAAGCGCGCCCACGCTTATTACCCTCGCCCACGGATTTCGCCCCCGCCGCCCTGCGCGGGGGTATTGTGTTTGAAGGAGTTGCGTAATGAAACGCACCTATCAGCCGAGCAAGCTGGTGCGCAAGCGCCGGCACGGCTTCCGGTCCCGGATGGCAACGGTCGGTGGCCGCAAGGTCATCGCCAGCCGCCGCAGGTCGGGCCGCAAGCGGCTTTCGGCTTGATTTTGGCGGCCTAGCCAAATTGGCCGCGGCACGCCTCGGGCGTCTGCCGAACCGTCGAGATTTCCTGCGCGTCCAGGCCGGGCGGCGCTGCGCCATGCCCGGCTTCGTGCTCCAGGCGGCCCCCGCGCCGGCGGGGCTCAGCCTGCCGGCCGTGCGGGTCGGTTTCACCGTCAGCCGCAAGGTCGGCAACGCCGTCGCCCGCAACCGGGTGCGCCGCCGGCTGCGCGAAGTGGCGCGCCTGGTGATCCCGGGCCAGGCCCGGGCCGATCTCGACTATGTGCTGGTCGGCCGCCAGGCCGCCCTCGCCCGTGATTTCGCAGCCCTGCGCCTGGAGCTGTTCGAGGCCCTGAAACGGCTAAAAGCGCTCGCCCTCGCGACGCCATGACCTGTCCCAGACGCTTGCGCCGGGCCCGGCAAATCGCCAGTTTCCGGGCCGCATGATGTCTGGTCTGGTCTCTTCCCTGATTTCCGGGTTTTTGCGCGGGGCGATCCGCGCCTACCAGCTGACGCTTGCCTATTTCTTCGTCGGCGCCTGCCGCTACGAACCCTCGTGCTCGGCCTACGCCGCCGAGGCGGTGTTGCGTCACGGCGCGCTGAAGGGCAGCTGGCTGGCGGCCCATCGCCTGTGCCGCTGCGGTCCGTGGGGTGGGCGCGGCTACGATCCCGTGCCCGCCGCAGACAACGCCCGCCGCCAGCCGCTTTCCTGTCACCCCGCCGAGCGCGCCTGAGGCGCCGCAGAGTTCGCCCGAAATGGACCAGAAGAATTTCATCGTCGCTATCGTGCTCTCGGTGCTGATCATCGTCGGCTGGCAGCATTTCTTCCAGCCGACCAAGCCGCCGGTCCCGCCGCCGCAGACGACGAGTCAGTCCGCGACGCCGGGAACGCCGCAGGTGCCGGCTGGCCAATCGACGGCGCCGGGGGCGCCCGGCGCGCCGGCGGCCGAAGCGGCGCCGCCGCAAATCCTCAGTCGCAAGGAGGCGCTGGTGGGCTCGCCGCGCGTCACCTTCGATACGCCCGAACTGATCGGCTCGATCGCGCTGAAAGGCGGGCGCATCGACGATGTGCGGCTGGTCAAATATCGCGAGACCATCGATCCCAAGAGTGACCCCGTGCCGGTGCTGTCGCCGGTCGGCGGCGAGCGTCCCTACTACGCCGAGTTCGGCTGGTCGACGTCGGACCCCGCGATCAAGCTGCCCGGCCCGGACACGCTGTGGACAGCCGACAGCCCGACGCTGGCGCCGGGCAAGCCGGTGCGACTGACCTGGGACAATGGCCAGGGCCTGATCTTCGCGCTCGAGATCGCCATCGACGACTACTTCATGTTCGACGTGAAGCAGAGCGTCGAGAATAAGTCCGACAAGCCGGTGACGCTGTTTCCCTGGAGCCTGGTCGTGCGCTACGGCCTGCCCAAGGCCGAGGGCATCTATATCCTGCATGAAGGCCCCTACGGCGTCTTCAACGGCAGCCTGAAGGAATTCGGCTACTCCGACTTCAAGGACAACAAGCAGCAGAAATTCCAGACCACTGGCGGCTGGCTCGGCATCACCGACAAGTACTGGATGACGACCCTGGTGCCCGAGCAGCAGTCGCAGGTCACCGCGTCGATCAAGCAGACCGGCACGCAGACCGATCCCAAGTACCAGATCGACTATACATCACCGGGCATGACGATCGCGCCGGGCGCCACCTCGACCAGCATCTCTCGCCTGTTCGCCGGCGCCAAGATCGTGCGCGTGATCGACGAATACGAGAAGAAGTACGGCATCGAGAAGTTCGATCTCACGATCGACTGGGGCTGGTTCTGGTTCTTCACCAAGCCGTTGTTCTGGCTGCTCGAATGGCTGTACGCCCAGATCGGCAATTTCGGCCTGGCGATCCTGGCGCTGACGGTGCTGGTCAAGGCGGTGTTCTTCCCGCTGGCCAACAAGTCCTATGCGGCGATGAGCAAGATGAAGGCGCTGCAGCCGGAGATGGAAAAGCTCAAGGCGCGCTATGGCGAGGACCGCCAGCGCATGAACCAGGAGATGATGCAGCTCTATCGCCGCGAGAAGGTGAACCCGGCGGCCGGCTGCCTGCCCATCGTCGTGCAGATCCCGGTGTTCTTCGCGCTCTACAAGGTGCTCTACACCACGATCGAGATGCGCCATCAGCCGTTCTTCGGCTGGATCAAGGATCTGAGTGCGCCCGATCCGCTCACCATCCTGACCGGCTTCGGCCTATTGCACTGGGACGTGCCGCCGTTCCTGCACTTCTTCAACATCGGCATATGGCCCCTGATCATGGGCGTCACGATGTACCTGCAGCAGAAGCTGAACCCGGCGCCGGCCGATCCGGTGCAGGCCCGCGTGTTCCAGTTCCTGCCCATCCTGTTCACCTTCATGATGGGCTCGTTCGCGGCCGGCCTGGTGATCTACTGGGCGTGGAGCAACACCCTGTCGATCGCCCAGCAGTACACGATCATGCGCCGCCATGGCGCGCCGATCGGCAAAAAGGCCAAGCCGGCGGTCGCCGTGCTGCCCGCGACACCGGCTCCCGCCGACGGCGGAGGTGGCGGCGGCGGCAAGAAGGGCGGCAAGGGCACGTCCAAGAAGGGTTAATGGACGACCAAGAACCGGACGGGCAAGAACCGGGCGGGCAAAAACCGGGCGGGCGCACGCCGGGCGAGATCGAGGCGGCGCGCAAGCTCTTCGCCGGCACCTGCGAGTTCGTGGCGGGCGCCGCCTCCTTCGAGTCGTTGCCGGCCATCGCTCTGCCCGAGGTCGCTTTCGCCGGCCGTTCCAATGTCGGCAAGTCGAGCCTGGTCAATGCTCTCACCGGCCGGCGCACGCTCGCGCGGGTGTCGGCCAGCCCCGGCGCCACGCGACAGATCAATTTCTTCGACCTCGCCGGCCGGCTCTTCCTCGTCGACCTGCCGGGCTACGGCTTCGCCCAGGTCTCCAGGTCGATGAAGGAGACCTGGCAGGATCTGGCGTCGGCCTACCTGCGCGGCCGCCCGACCTTGAAGCGCGTCTGCCTGCTGATCGATTCGCGGCACGGCGTGAAGGACTCCGACCACGAGACCATGAAGAACCTCGACAAGGCCGCCGTGTCCTACCAGCTCGTGCTGACCAAGACCGACCGGCTCAAGGCCGCCGACGTGCCGCGCGCCGTCGCCGCCGCCGAAGCTGCCATCCGCAAGCATGGCGCGGCGCATCCCGAGGTCCTGCCAACCAGCAGCGAGACCGGCTTCGGCATCGCCGAGCTGCGGGCGGAGATCGCGGCTGTTGCATCGGGTTGATCGCCGCGAGTGAAGCCGGCAACTGGAGCTAGGGCAGCATGAAGCGTGGCCCGGCGAACTGCCCGGCCTGCGGACCGGCCGAGATTTGATGCGCCAGCAGGTCTGTAGCGAGGTCGGTCAACGACGCCATCGTGCCCTGCGCCACGCCGAGCTGGGCTGGCTGGCCGTTCACGGTGTCATGCAGCTGGTCCAGCAGTTGCTTGTACGCCTGATCGAATGCCTGGGCTTTCTGCAGAGCCGCCGGATCCTGGGAGAGGTCGACCTGGCCCGGGTTGTCCGCCATCTGAATGACGTCAGCCACGTCATCGACCACGATTGGCGAGGCTGGATCGAAGTGTGGCTTGCCGGCCGCATCCATGGTCAGGGCCATGCCGCGCGACAGCGACTCGAAACGGTAGTAGTGGGCGAAGGTGTTGCCAACGACCACTGGCGACTGGGGAGTGCCCTCCCCTTGATGGCGGATCAAATCGATCGCGGCCAATGCGCTCGCCACGTCCGTGATCGGCGTCACCTGGCCATGGCTGACCTGGGGCGAGCCGGGATGGGCGAAGAGCGTCTCCCCGCCGTCCTGAATGGCGGTACCCACAGCGATATAGAACTCGCCGATGGTTCGGTAGTGATCGTCGATTTCGGCTGCGCGGATCCTCGGAGCGACCGGAATCGGGATCGGCGTCTCCGGCTCCTCGATCACCATGAAGGTGTTGGTAACCAGTGCCTTGGAGTAGCGCCGCAACCCCACGTCGAATTCCGCTCCGTCCGTGCTTCCAACCGTCATGGGCAGCGGCTTGGGATAGGCGGGCACGAAGTCCGGCTGGTTGATGACCGGCGTGCCGCCGATGGCGTTCAACAGATTGCAGACGGCCAGCATGTGATGCATCTCGTCCAACCAGATATCACCCAGAATGTCTTGAGCGGCCGTGGCGCCGGCTGAGCTTCCCGAGAGGGTCCACCAGGCCGTCAGGTACGGCGGAATGGTCGCGTGCTCCAGGCGAATGGCGTTCTGCAGCGCCGTCTTCAGGTCCTGGGTCGACTTGATCTTGGGATAGCGGATCGCGAGCATGTCGATGTCGCCCTTGAAGAAGGCGGCCTTCCCGCGCTTGGCGCCGCTTTCTAGGCCATGCGGTT
>JABCYT010000057.1 GCA_013290035.1 Alphaproteobacteria bacterium | reverse complement strand
GCCGGTCTTCGCCATCAAGGGCGAGAGCCTCGAGGAGTACTGGGACTACACCCACAAGATCTTCGAATGGGGCGACGGCGGCGAACCCAACATGATCCTGGACGACGGCGGCGACGCCACGCTGCTCGTCCATCTCGGCATTCGCGCCGAGAAGGACCCCTCGCTGATCGCCAAGCCGACCAACGAGGAGGAAGAGGTCCTCTACAAGGCGATCGCCAGGACCAACAAGGCCAAGCCCGGCTGGTACGCCAAGCTCGGCGCGGCGATCCGCGGCGTCACCGAGGAAACCACGACTGGCGTGCACCGGCTCTACCAGATGGAGAAGGATGGCCGACTCCTGTGGCCGGCCATCAACGTCAACGATTCGGTCACCAAGTCGAAGTTCGACAATCTCTACGGCTGCCGTGAATCGCTGGTCGACGGCATCCGCCGCGGCACCGACGTCATGATGGCGGGCAAGGTCGCCATGGTCGCGGGCTTCGGCGACGTCGGCAAAGGCTCCGCCGCCTCGCTGCGCCAGGCCGGCTGCCGCGTCATGGTCTCCGAGGTCGATCCGATCTGCGCCCTGCAGGCGGCGATGGAGGGCTACGAGGTCGTCACCATGGAAGATGCCGCGCCGCGTGCCGATATCTTCGTCACCGCCACCGGCAATGTCGACGTGATCACGCTCGACCACATGAAGGCGATGAAGCACCGCGCCATCGTCTGCAACATCGGCCACTTCGACAGCGAGATCCAGATCGGCAACCTCAAGAACTTCAAGTGGCACAACGTGAAGCCGCAGGTCGACGAGGTCGAGTTCCCCGACGGCAAGCGCATCATCGTGCTGTCCGAAGGCCGGCTGGTCAATCTCGGCAACGCCACCGGCCATCCGAGCTTCGTGATGTCGGCCTCGTTCTCCAACCAGACGCTGGCGCAGATCGAGATCTTCGCCAACCCGGGCAAGTACGAGAAGAAGGTCTACACCCTCCCCAAGTCGCTCGACGAGAAGGTGGCGGCCCTGCATCTCGAAAAGGTCGGCGCCAAGCTGACCAAGCTCCGTCCCGACCAGGCGAAGTACATCGGCGTGCCCGAGCTCGGCCCCTTCAAGGGCGATCTCTACCGCTACTGATCGACCCACAGGACGCACGCCGGGGGCAACGTGTTAAAAGTCGGCATCGGGAGCGCCGGTGCCGACTTTTTCTTTTTTCCTGCCTGACGAAGCCGCCACGGAGCGGCTGGGGGCGTCCCTCGCCGGGCGCCTGAAGCCGCGTGACGTCGTGGCCTTGCAGGGCGGGCTGGGTGTCGGCAAAACCACGCTGGCGCGTGCCATCCTGCGCGCCGCTTCGGGCGATCCGGCGCTGATCGTGCCCAGCCCGACCTTCACCCTGGTCGAGGTCTACGACACGCCGGTGGGCGTCTTCTGGCACTTCGACCTCTACCGCCTGGAGGAGCCGGAGCAGGTGTTCGAACTGGGCTGGGAGGAGGCGCGCGCCGACGGCGTGGCGCTGGTTGAATGGGCGGAACGGCTGGGCACGCTGCTGCCCCGCGAGCGGCTCACGGTGACGCTGGCCATGGAGGGCGACGGCAGGCGCGCCGATCTGCAGGGAGAAGCCCGCTTTGGCGGCCTCTGAACGCGACCGGCTGCGCGCCGATTTCGTCCGCCACGCCGGCTGGGGTGACGCCGACGAGCGGCTGCTGGCGGGCGACGCCTCGTTCCGCAAGTACTTCAGGCTTCGCCGGCCGAGCGGCTCGGCCGTCGTCATGGATGCCCCGCCGCCGCAGGAAGACGTGCGGCCGTTCGTGCGCATCGGCCGTCACCTGATCGGGCTCGGTCTCAGCGCGCCGGTGATCCATGCCGAGGACGAGGCCAACGGCTTCCTGCTGCTGGAAGATCTCGGCGACGACACCTTCGCCCGCGTGCTCGAAGCGGGTGGCGACGAAGGCGAGCTCTATACGCGCGCCACCGACGTGCTGGTCGTCTTGCATCATGCCGGCCAACGCGCGCCGTTGCCCGGCCTCGGCGCTTATGCCGGCGAGGCGCTGATCGATGCGGCGATGCTGCTGCCCGACTGGTATCTGCCCGCCGCCAGCGGCCGGCCGACACCGGACGAGGAGACGGCGGCCTATCGCGCCGCCTGGCGCGCCTGCCTCGCCAACCTGCCGGCGGCGAGCGACACGTTGCTGCTGCGCGACTACCACAAGGACAATCTCATGTGGTTGCCGGCTCGACCCGGCGTCATGGCCTGCGGCCTGCTCGATTTCCAGGATGCGCAGCAGGGTCACCCCTCCTACGATCTCGTCTCCCTGATCGAGGATGCCCGCCGTGACGTTTCGCCCGCCGTGCACGCCGCCTGCCTGGCCCGCTACCTCGACGAAACGGGGCTCGACAAAAAAGACTTCGGCACCGGTTTCGCCGTGATGGCGGCCCAGCGTCACGCCCGCATCATCGGGCTGTTCATCCGGCTGCTGAAGCGCGACGGCAAGCCCGACTATCTGCCCCATCTGCCGCGTGTCTGGCGGATGTTCGAGCGTTCGCTGCAACACGACGCTTTGGCGCCCTTGCGAGCCTGGGTCGACCGCCTGCTGCCGCCCGCCCGGCGGCGGATCGGTGCCGCATGAAGATCGACGCCGCCATGATCCTGGCGGCCGGCCGCGGCGAGCGCATGCGGCCGCTGACCGACACCCTGCCCAAGCCGCTGCTTCCCGTGGCTGGCCGCTCGCTGCTCGAGCGCTCGCTGGATCGACTGATCGCGCATGGCGTTACCAATATCGTGGTGAACGTTCACCATCTCGGCCAGCAGATCGCCGATCGAGTAAACGGGCGCGCCCGCATCGTCTACGAGGAGCGATTGCTGGAAACCGGTGGCAGCGTGAAGAACGCCCTGCCTCTGCTGGGCGCTGGCCCGTTCTTCGTGTTGAACGGCGACGGGCTGTGGCGCGAGACGTCCGGCACCATGCTGGAGCGGCTGGAAATGAAGTGGACTCCCGAACGCATGGATGCGTTGCTGCTGCTCCACCCCATTCACAAGGTGATCGGCCGCGAGGCGACGGATCGCGGCGACTTCTTCATCGAACCCGGCGGTCGCGCGCGCTATCGCGGCATTGCATCCTTGGCCCCCTATGTCTTCGCCAGCGTGTCGGTCTGCGACGCACGTCTGTTCCGGGACTCGCCGGAAGGCGCCTTCTCGCTGCTCAAGCTGTGGAACCAGGCAGAGGAGAAGGGCCGGCTGTTCGGCGTCTTCAACGATGGCGACTGGTTCCATATCGGCACGCCCGAGGCGCTCGCCGAAGCCGAACGCATGCTGGCATGACCAGCGTCTTCACCATCGGCATCGACCGCCGCTTCGCTGACGAGCTGGCGGCCGGCGTGCTGGCGCAGCATGGCGGCGATCCGCTGGCGCTGGCCGATGTGCTGATCCTGCTGCCGACGCGGCGCTCGGTGCGGGCCTTGCGCGAGGCCTTCCTGCGCGCGACGAACGGCAAGCCTACCCTGCTGCCGCGGCTGGCGCCGCTGGGCGACCTCGACGAAAGCGAGTGGGAGGTGGCGGCCGGCGACGGCAGCGCGCTCGCCCTGCCGCCCGCCATCGAATCGGCCGAGCGCGAGGCGCTGCTGGCGCGACTCGTTTCGGCCTTCAAGGACGACGAGGGCCATCCCATCGCCCAGTCGGCGGCGCAGGCGCTCAGGCTTGCGCGCGAACTCGGCCGGCTGCTCGACGAGCTGGCCATCGAGGGCGTGTCGTTCAGCCAGCTCGAAGGCCTGGTCGAAGGCAACTTCGCCAGCCATTGGCAGCGCACGCTGAAATTCCTCGCCATCGTCGGCGAGGCCTGGCCGCAGGTGCTGGCCGAACGCGGCCAGATCGACGCCATCGAACGGCGCACCCGGGCGATCCGGGCGCAGGCGGCACGCTGGCGCGCCGAGCCGCCCGCGACGCCGGTGATCGCCGCCGGCTCGACCGGCTCGCAACCCGCCACGCGCGACCTGCTGGCCGCCATCGCCCAACTGCCGCAGGGCGCGGTCGTGTTGCCGGGCCTGGACCGCGACATGGACGATGCAAGCTGGACGGAGCTCGACCAATCGCATCCGCAATACGGCTTGCGCGAACTTCTCGCGGCGCTGGATTGCGATCGCACCGACGTCGCCGACTGGCCGGGCGGCGGCGGTTCGGCGCGCCATCTGCTGATCACCGAACTGATGCGGCCGGCGGAGACCACCGAGGCGTGGTCGCGGCCCCCGACATCGTCGCTGGAGCATGTGACGCGTGCCGA
The DNA here is from genome assembly GCA_013290035.1 of Alphaproteobacteria bacterium. Taxonomy (GTDB): domain Bacteria; phylum Pseudomonadota; class Alphaproteobacteria; order Reyranellales; family Reyranellaceae; genus Reyranella. The sequence continues at coordinate 6,323 of JABCYT010000057.1, read as the reverse complement.
TTGCGCGACCGCCCATCAGGAAGCGCTGGTCGTGGCCCTCGCGTTGCGCGAGACGCTGAAGGACGAAGGCCGCACGGCGGCCCTGGTCACGCCCGACCGCGCGCTGGCGCGCCGCGTCGCCGCCGAACTCAGGCGCTGGAATGTCGACATCGATGACTCGGCCGGCGCGCCATTGGCCGACACGCCGCCGGCTGCCCTGTTGCACGCGCTGGTCGCGGCCGTCGACGAAGGCTTCGCGCCGGTCGCCCTGCTCGCCTTGCTGAAGCATCCGCTCTGCACCCTGGGCGGCGATCGTGCGGCGCTGCTCGATGCGACACGGCGGCTCGATCGCAAGTGCCTGCGCGGGCTGAAGCCCACGCCCGGCATGCCGGCGATCCGTGCTCACATCGCGAAGGCCAGGTTCGGCGATCCCACCGACCAGCGTGCCGTCGAGATGTTGATCGATCGACTCGATGCCGCGACGTCGGACCTTGCGGCATCGATGGCGAAAGCTGCTGCCCCCGCCGCTCTGCTCGACGCCACCATCGCCGCTGGCGAGGCGATCGCGACGGCCGAGACGCTGTGGTCGGGCGAGGCGGGCGAAGCGCTGGCCGACGCCCTCGCCCGCCTGCGCGCCGCATGGACCGGCCCCGACGAAATCGCGGGTGGCGAATGGCCGGCGCTGCTTTCCGCGATGCTCGAGCCAGAGATCATCCGCCCCCGCTTCGGCCGCCATCCGCGCCTGGCCATCTGGGGGCCGCTGGAAGCCCGCCTGCAGCGCGCCGACCTTCTGGTGCTGGGCGGACTGAACGAGGGGACGTGGCCACCCGCGGTCGAGACCGGACCGTGGATCAACCGGCCGATGCGCAGCGCGCTTGGACTGCCCCAGCCGGAGCGGCGCATCGGCCTGTCGGCTCACGATTTTGCCGCCGCGCTCGGCGCCGAGCGCGTGCTGCTGACCCGCGCCGAGCGCGAGGGCGGCGCGCCGACGGTGCCGTCGCGCTGGCTGGCGCGGCTCGACGCGCTGTTCGGCTACGAACCCGGCAGCGCCGCTGCCCCGCCGGAATACATCCAGCGCGGCCGCAGGAGCTACCTCGCCTGGGCCGACGCGCTTGATCGACCCGATGCCTATAAGCCATGGCCCCGTCCCGAAGCGCGGCCCCCGCTCGAGGCACGGCCGACGCGGCTCTCGGTGTCCAGCATCGAGCAGTGGCGCCGCGATCCCTACGGGCTCTATGCGCGGCGCATCCTGGGGCTGAAGGTGCTCGATCCGCTGGAGGCGGAGCTCGGCGCCGCCGACCGCGGCTCGGCGCTGCACGATACGCTCGACGAATTCCTGAAGGCATATCCCTCGGGCCTGCTGCCGGCCGACGCGATCGGCCGGTTCGAGGCACTGGGCGAGAAGCATCTCGAACCGCTGCTCGCGGCGCCGGCCGAACGCGCTTTCTGGTGGCCGCGCTTCCAGCGTCTGGCGCGCTGGTTCGTCGGCACCGAGAATGCGCGACGCGCGGCGGGCACCAGGCTGCTGGCGAGCGAAACGGACGGCGCTATCACCGTGGGCCCACCGGGCCGCCCGTTGCGCATCGAGGCGCGTGCCGATCGCATCGACGAGATCGAGCCCGGCGGCTGGGAGATCATCGACTACAAGACCGGCCGCGTCCCCTCGCCCAAGGAGCTGGAGGGACTGTTCGCGCCCCAGCTCCTGCTCGAGGCGACAATGGCCCAACAGGGTGGCTTCAAGGCAATCAAGGGCAAGGCGCGCGCCGTGCACCTCTCCTATTGGCAGGCCAACGGCTTGGGCAATGGCGGCGAGGTCAAGGAGATCAAGGATAGCGAACAGCTGGTCCCGGCGATGCTGGCGCTTGTCGCCAGGATGGCCGAGCACTTCGCCAATCCCGCGACGCCCTATGGCGCCCTGCCGTGGCCGGAATTCATCCCGCACTTCAACGACTACGCTCATCTCGAGCGCGTCGCCGAATGGTCGACCGCGGGCGGTGGCGAGGAATGAGCGCGGCGCTCGATCCGCTGGGGCTGGCAACCGACGCGCAGCGGCGCGCCACGACGCCGGGCCACTCGGCCTGGGTCGAGGCCAATGCCGGCACCGGCAAGACCAAGGTGCTGACCGATCGCGTGACGCGCCTGCTGCTGGACGGCGTGAAACCCGAGCGCATCCTGTGCCTCACCTTCACCAAGGCAGCCGCCGCCGAAATGCGCAACCGTCTGGCGACCCAGCTCGGACGCTGGGCGCTCGCCCAGCAGGCCCCGCTCGACGCGGAGGTCGAGCAGCTCATCGACCGCACGCCCGATCCGGCGGAGCGTGTCGCGGCGCGCCGCCTGTTCGCGCGCGTGCTCGATGCGCCGGGCGGCATCAACATCCTCACCATCCACGCCTTCTGCCAGGCGCTGCTCAAGCGCTTTCCGCTCGAGGCCGGCGTGGCGCCGGGCTTCGAGGTGCTCGACGAGGCCGAGGCGCAGACGCTGCTGCGTCACGCCCAGGACGATCAGATGGAGGCGCTGGCCCGCCGTGATGCGCCGCCTGCGCTGGTCGATGCGCTGGCCGCGGTGGCCAACCGGATCTCGATCGCCGAATACGCCGAGCTCATGGCCAGGCTCTTGAGCGAACGGGCCTGGCTGCTGGCTCGCATCGGCGACGAAGCGGGACTGCGGCGCGTGCGCGCGCGGCTGGCCGAGGAGATGGGCTGCTCGCCCGACGACACCGCCGACAGCCTGCGGACCAAGGCCTGCCTCGATGCCGCCTTCGATGCCGCGGGCCTGCGCGCCGCTGCACGAGCGTTGGCAAAGGGCACCAAGACCGATGTCGAACGCGGGCAGCAAATCGCCGAATGGCTGGCCGTCGCCGAAAACCGGCCGTCGCTCCTCACCGCCTATGCCAAGGCATTCTTCAAGGCCGACGGTGGGATTCAATCACGGCTCGCCACCAAGGCCGCGACGGCGGCGATGCCCGGCATCGACAAGGTGTTGCGCGGCGAGGCCGAGCGGCTGGCGCAAGTGCTCGATCGCGTCGCCGGCGCGGCGTTGGTCGACTACACCCTGGCGCTGCTGCGGCTCGGCCTCGACATCGCCGGCCGCTATTCCCGCGCCAAGCGGCGGCGCGCGGCGCTCGACTACGACGACCTCATCGTGGCGACGCGGCGCCTGCTGGAGAGTGCGGCCAGTGCCGCCTGGGTGCTCTACAAACTCGACGGCGGCATCGACCACGTGCTGGTCGACGAAGCGCAGGACACCAATCCCGACCAGTGGGAGGTGATCCGCCGCCTGACCGAGGAGTTCTTCGTGGGCGAGGGCGCGGTCGAGCGCAGCCGCACCGTGTTCGCCGTGGGCGACACCAAGCAGTCGATCTTCGGCTTCCAGCGCGCCGATCCGCGCAAGCTCAAGGAGATGCGCGAGTGGTTCGCCGAACAGAGCCGCATCGCCGAGCAGAGATTCGTGCCCGTCGATCTCAATGTCTCGTTCCGCTCGACGCCCGCCGTGCTCGATGCCGTCGATTGGGTGTTCGGCCAGGTCGAAGCGGCCCGCGGCGTCGCCGAACCTGGCGGCGTCAGCCATCTGCCCAGCCGGAAGAACGAGCCTGGCCGGGTCGAGCTATGGCCGCTGGTCAGCGCGCCCGAGGCCGAGATCGACACCACCGACCTGGAAGGTCCACGCGGCGCGCTGGCGCTGCCGCATGAGCGCCTCGCCCGCCTGATCGCCGTCCACGCCAAAAGCCTGATCGGCCGCGAGCAGCGCGCGCGCAAGGGCGAGCTGCTGCATGCCGGCCATTTCATGGTGCTGGTGCGGCGGCGCAACGAGTTCGTGAATGCGCTTGTGCGCGCGCTGAAGCGCGAGGGAATCGAGGTGGCTGGCGTCGATCGCCTGAACCTGGGCGAAGAGCTCGCGATCCAGGATCTTTTGGCCGCGGCGCGCTTCGTGCTGTTGCCGCAGGACGATCTCAATCTGGCGTGCCTTCTGAAATCGCCGCTGATCGGCCTCGGCGAGGAGCAGCTCTTCACCCTGGCGTGGAAGCGCACCGGCCATCTCTGGCGCGCCCTGCGCGAGCGCGCGGGCGATGCCGCCTTCGCCGCCGCTCATGTGCGGCTGTCGGCCTGGCTGAAGCGCGCCGACTACATCACGCCGTTCGATTTCTTCGCCGAGGCGCTCGGCCCCGAAGGCGGCCGCGTGGCCCTGCTGGAGCGGCTGGGCCGCGAGGCCGCCGACCCGATCGATGAGTTGCTGGCGCGCGCGCTGCAGTATCAGGGCGCCGAGGGAGGCTCGCTGCAAGGCTTCCTGCGCTGGTTCGAAGCGGGCGGCGGCGAGATCAAGCGCGATCTCGACCAGAACCGCCGCCGCGAGGTGCGCATCCTCACCGTGCATGCGTCGAAGGGACTGCAGGCGCCGATCGTCTACCTGCCCGACACGACCCGCGTGCCGCGCGACACCGAGCGCCTGCTGGCCGGCGCCGACGGCGAGGCCCGGCTCTGGCTGCCGCGCGCCGACGACGCCAACGAGGCCGCGCGCAGCTGGCGCGCCCAGGCGCGCGAGCGCGCGCTCGAGGAGCAGAACCGCCTGCTCTATGTCGCCATGACCCGCGCCGAGGATCGGCTCTATGTCGGCGGCTGGATCGGCGCGAAGAAGCCCGATCGTGGCTGCTGGTACGAGCGCATCGCGGCGGGGTTGCGGGCAAGCAGCGAGGCCGGCAGCGCCGTGCCGCGCCCGTTCGACTTCACGACGCTGCTCGGCCCGGAAGGCTGGTCGGGCGATGGCTACGAGCTCGCCAATGCCGGCCGCATCGAGTTGCCCGAACAGGCCGAATTGCCTCTGGAGGCGGCGGCCAAACTCGAACCGTGGGTGCGCCAGCCCGCACCGGCCGAACCCGACCCGCCGGCGCCGCTGGCACCTTCGCAACCGCTGCCGGACGAAAGTCGCTCGAGCCCGCGGGCTTTCAGCCCGCTGGCGCACGAAGACTCGCGGCGCTGGCAACGCGGCCGGCTGCTGCACGAACTACTGCGCCATCTGCCCGCGCTGCCGACCGCGGCGCGCGCGCCGGCGGCGGAGCGCTTCCTCGCCCATCCGGCGCATGGCTTGACCGATGAGGAGATCGCGCACTGGAGCGAGGAGGTGCTCGCGGTCACCGAAGCGCCGGACCATGCCGCTTTGTTCGCCGAAGGCTCGCGCGCCGAGGTGCCGCTGATCGGCACGGTGAAGACGCCGCGCGGCACCTTCACCGTCAGCGGCCAGGTCGACCGGCTGGCCGTGTCGGAGCGCGAAGTGCTGATCGTCGACTACAAGACCAACCGGCCGCCGCCGCAATCGGCGTCGGACGTGGCGCTCGCCTATCGCCGGCAGCTCGCGCTCTATCGCGCGCTGCTCGCCGGCATCTATCCCGGCCGTACGGTACGAGCGTTCTTGCTGTGGACGGCGGCGCCCTTGCTGATGGAAATCGATGCGGAAATGCTCAGCAAATCAATGCCTTACGCCGCCGCATCTTGACTCGTGCGGCTGCCGTTCCTAGCTTGGGGTCCAAGGGCGGCGCCGGTCCATCGACCGGCCTGTAGTGTTTTTGGGAGAACCCATATGACCGTCAAAGCAACCGATACCTCCTTCGAAGAGGAAGTCCTGAAGTCCGACACGCCCGTCCTTGTCGACTTCTGGGCGGAGTGGTGCGGCCCGTGCCGCATGATCGGCCCCTCGCTGGAGGACATCTCCAAGGAGATGGATGGCAAGCTGAAGGTGGTGAAAGTCAACATCGACGAGAATCCGACGACGCCGTCGCGCTATGGCGTCCGCTCGATCCCCACGCTCCTGCTGTTCAAGAACGGCCAGGTCGCCGCGACCAAGATCGGCGCCGAACCCAAGCAGAAGCTGGTGAGCTGGATCAACACAGTCGTCAGCTAAGTCAGGCTCAGCCGTTGCGGGCCAGCACTTCGCCCGCGACGTAGAGCGACCCGCAGATCAGGACACGCATCGGCGCGGGCTGGGTGGCCAACAGGTCTTCCAGCGCCGCGCCGATGTCGTTTGCGGGCACGCAATCAAGGCCCACCTCGGCCGCCCGCGCGGAGGCTTCCTGCGGCGTGTAGGCGGCGTGGCCCTCGATCGGCACGGCGCGCGCGCTGCGGGCGTGCCGCGCCAGCGGCCGCAGAAAACCCGCGGCGTCCTTGGTCGTGAGCATGCCGAAGATCAGGTAGAGCGGCAGCGGCGCCGGCTCCTTGGCCCAGTCGGCGGCCTGACGCGCCAGCGCGATGCCGCAATCCTCGTTGTGGCCGCCGTCGAGCCAGAGCTCGCCGCCGGGCGGCATGGCCTCGACCAGCGGCCCGCGCGACAGCTTCTGCAGGCGGGCCGGCCACTCG
>JABCYT010000056.1 GCA_013290035.1 Alphaproteobacteria bacterium | reverse complement strand
CGGCAATGCCATGATGGCGGCCAAGACCAACGGCGTTTATCCCGCACCCAAGGCGATCATGGGCTGCGTCTATGAGGGCCTGCAGCTGCCGATCGACGCCGCGCTGCGAGTCGAGACGCGCTACTTCATCTCGCTGCTGCGCAACCCCGTGGCCAAGAGCATGATCCGCACGCTGTTCTTTGGCCTGCAGGAGGCCAACAAGCTGGCGCGCCGGCCCAAGGGGGTCGCGAAGCAGGAGTACAAGAAGATCGGCATTCTGGGCGCGGGCCTGATGGGCTCGGGCATCGCCACCGTGGCCTCGCAGGCCGGCCTCGAGATCGTCCTGATCGACAAGGACCAGGCTTCGGCCGACAAGGGCAAGGCGCACATCGCGGGCGAACTCGACAAGCTCGTGAAGCGCGGACGCCTCACCCAGGAGAAGCGCGACGAGACGCTGAGCCGTGTGAGCGCCACGCCGGATTTCGGCGCGTTGAAGGACTGCCAGCTCGTGGTCGAGGCGGTGTTCGAGAACCGCGAAGTCAAGGCCGAGGCGACCAAGAAGGCCGAGGCGTCGCTGCCGGCCGGTGCGGTGTTCGCCTCCAACACCTCGACGCTGCCGATCACCGGCCTCGCCGAGGCCTCGGCGCGGCCCGAGCATTTCATCGGCCTGCATTTCTTCTCGCCGGTCGAGAAGATGCCGCTGGTGGAAATCATCGTCGGCAAGAAGACCTCACCCGAGACCCTCGCGCGGGCCATGGACTTCGTGCAGAAGATCCGCAAGACGCCGATCGTGGTCAACGACAGCCGCGGCTTCTTCACCAGCCGCGTCTGCGGCGCCTTCATCAGCGAAGGCCATCGCATGCTGAAGGAAGGCATCCCCGCGCCGATGATCGAGAACTGCGCGCGCTTTGCCGGCATGCCGGTGGGCCCGCTGGCGCTGAACGACGAGGTGGCGATCGACCTGTCGTGGAAGATCATGGACCAGACGCGGCGCGACGCGGCGGCGGCCGGGCAAAAGTTCGAGGAGGGCGGCAGCGAGGAGATCCTCGAGCTGATGGTCAAGAAGCTCGAGCGCTTCGGCCGCAAGAACGGCAAGGGCTTCTACGAGTATCCGGCCGACGGCAAGAAGCGGCTGTGGCCGGAGCTCACCAAGTACTTCCCGCCCGATCCCAAGCTGCTCTACGGCGAGGGCGAGGACAAGCGCGCCAAGGAGGACGAGATCAAGAAGCGCCTGCTCTATGTCCAGGCGGTCGACACCGCGCGCTGCCTCGAAGCCAACGTGCTCACCAACCCGCAGGACGGTGACGTCGGCTCGATCATGGGCCTGGGGTTCGCGCCGCAGACCGGCGGCGCGGTCAGCCTGATCGACCAGGTCGGCATCAAGAAGTTCGTCGCCGAATGCGACGACTTCACCAAGAAGTACGGCCCGCAGTTCGAGGTGCCCAAGCTGCTGCGCGACATGGCGGCCAAGGGCCAGGGCTTCTACGCCAACTACCATCCGGCCAAGGCGGCGTAGCGATCCCGACCGGAGCGAAGCGGAGTGGAGGGACCTCGTCTTCGTCGAACACATGACGAGGTCCCTCCACTTCGCCTCGCTACGCTCGGCTCCGGTCGGGATGACGGGGTGGTTTGAGGAGGAAACACAAATGGACGCCAAGGAAATCGCAGCCCTCGCCGATCGCATCGCCGAGGCCCGACGCAGCCGCAAGGTGATGGACTTCCTCGCCGCTGCCACGGCCGATCTTTCCGAGGCCGACTCCTACAAGGTGCAGTTCGCCGTTCACGACCGGCTGACCGGCAACGGCCAGGACCGCATGGCCGGCTGGAAGGTCGCGCTCACCTTGCCGACTCAGTACGAGCCAATGAAACTCTCGGGCCCTGTCTTCGCCGGCATCTATCAAAGCGGCGTCCGCCAGAGCGGCGCGGTGTTCGAGAAGGGCTGGCCGCTGAAGGCCGGCATCGAGTGCGAGATGGTGGCGCGCATGGCGAAGGACGTGACCGCCGCCAGCACCCCCTACACTGCCGACACGATCAAGCCGTTCGTCGCCAACCTCTATTGCGGCGCCGAAGTCGTCGAGAATCGCTACGCCGACGTCACCAAGGTGAGCGGCCCCGGCCGCATCGCCGACGACGTGCTGCAGGCGGCCTGCATCGTCGGCACCGAGATCAAGGACTGGCAGCAGCTCGACTTTGCCGGCGTCAAGGGCCGCTCGCTGTTCGAGGACAAGGAAATCGGCGCGGGCCCGGGCACCAACGTCATGGGCGGCGCCCTGATTTCGCTTGCCTGGCTCGCCAACAAGCTTTTGGCCAACGGCAAGCACCTGATGGCCGGCGACGTCATCCTCACAGGCTCGGTGCATCTCCCGGTGTTCCTGCCGGGACCGGGCGTCGCGAAGACGGAGTTCGTCGGGCTCGGTGGATCGGAGATCACGATCAAGTAGCCCGCTTCTAGAGACGAGGCCCCGCCATCACGGTGCTGGCCTGGACGGCTTTACCAAATTTGGACCCTACCCAGTCCGCTCTGTCCGGGGGGCGGGAGGGTCGGCCACCCGGGCGCAGGGTGGACTGCGGGCGCAGGGTGGGTTGGATGAATCATTCTGAAGGCGAGGCGGTCATCGGTCGTTCGCACCTTCGTATCGATGAGTTCGCTCGTGGTCTTGCACGCGCCGATGCCCACCGTTCCGAGGACGATGGCCGCTGCGCCAAGGATCATGGCTGCCACTGAAATAGTCGTCTGCATCGCTCTCTCCCTTTGACCCGAGAGCCGGCATTCGCGCCGTTCTCGAGGGGTAGACGGGGTACCGGGTCAAAGCGTTACAGGCTTTTTCCATTTCGAGGCGATGGGCGCGCCCGACGGCGTTCCGCCTCGCCGACTGTTGGCCTTGTCCGCCGCAACGGCTAAGTATTGAAGATGGACACGCCCGACTGCGAAATCGTCGTGACGGAACGGCGGCCCACCGCCGTCGTCCGCATCAAGGCCAGGATGAGCGAACTGCGCCAGGCGCAGCAGACCAGTCGCGCCCGGCTTGCCGAAGTGCTGCCGTCGCTCGAGGTCAAACCGCTGGATCATACATGCACGCTGTGGCGGCCGCCGGTTGACGGTGTGCTCGACATGGAGCCGGGCGTCCTGGTTTCGGGGGCTTTCAATCCCGTCGACGACGTCGTGCCGTCGGAGCTTCCGGCCGGCCGCGCCGCCTACTTCCTGCTCCGAGGCTCGTTTGAGGGCCTGCCCGGCGCCTGGAAGACGCTGCTCGACTGGTGCGCCGCCGAGAAGCTGCCGCTCGCCGGCATCAACTGGGAGATCTACGGTCCCTCGGAAGACATCGAGCCCGACCAGATCGAGACGGCACTCTACGCACTGTTGGCTTAGGCTAAATCGAATCGGACAATCGGCATTGAACCGACCGGCGAGCGTGACCCAACCCGCGGTGTGCGGCCGACACTCATGCGCGGAGGATTGGTAGACGGCCACCCCCGGACTACCGACCAGCGGACTATTTCACCGGCCCGTAGAACACGATCCAGATGGCAAAATCCTCGGAGAAGTCCTCGAACCCATGCGCAACATGCGCAGCGGCGAAAACAAGGTCGCCGGGTCCGACCGACGTCACCCTGTCGTCGACGCGGTAGTGGCCGGTTCCGGCAGCGACGATATAGAACTCGTCACGCTGGTGCGGAACCTGCGGCCCGTTGGTGGGCCGCGGCGTAAACCTGATCTCCAGATCACCATCGATGAACGCTTCGGCCGAACGGCCCGGCTGCCAAGGCAGGCCCCGTGCGGCGGCAAGCGAAATGGGTGCTGGCGTCTTGTCCATGTCCAACCCTCGTTCTCTCTTGCGGAAATTGGTCGGCGGATCGATACGCAGCAATTGGCAGCACGTTGCCATCGCGCGTAGCCATCGCGCGCCGCCTTGAAGCCGCGGAAAGCATGCGCGACGACCGGCCGCGCATCGGCCGGTCGTTGGCAGGCCATGGCAGAAGAGGGCGCGCCTTAGCGGCGCGCCATCGCCGACATCGGAGGCCGCTGGCCATTGGTGGCGGGACGCACCGCCGCGGGTGCCGGAGCGGCGGACGGCTGGGCGGCCATGCCGGTGCGGATGTCGCGCGCGACCTTGACCAGGCGCGGGCCCCAGTCGGCTTCGAGCCGGTCGCGGCTGATCTGGTAGATCGGCGCCGAGGCATTGATGGCGTAGGCGGCGGTGCCGTCGGAGTTGCGCAGCGGCGCGCCGACGCCGCACAGCTCGGGCAGCCACTCGCCCCAGGTGACGCAGAAGCCGCGGTCGGTCAGCTCCTTGAACGAGCGCTCGAGGCCCGCCTTGACCTTGGTCCAGTCGTCGCGCCAGCGGCGGCGGATGGCATCGATCTGCTTGTTGCGGTCGACGTCGGGCAGTGAGAACAGGTAGGCGCGGCCCATCGCCGTGCTGGCCATCGGCACGCGCGTGCCGACGTCGTGGGTGATCGCCACGACCGAGGGGCCGCGGCAGGCTTCGAGATAGATCATCGAATGGCGGTCGCGTCCGCCCAGCGCGGTCGAGGCGTTGAGCGCATGCGCCAGCTGCTCGAGCGGCTGACGCGAAGCGCGGCGCACGTCCATGCTGGAGATCGCGGCGTAACCCAGCGCCAGCACCGAGGCGCCGAGCTCGTATTTGCGGAAGCGACGGATGTAGTTGAGGTAGCCGAGCTCGGTCAGCGTGTGGGTGAGGCGGGCCACGGTGGGCTTGGGCAGGCCGGTGCGATGCGCGATCTCCTGGTTGCCCAGCATGCCTTCGCCGGCATGGAAGGCGCGCAGGATGTCGAGGCCGCGGGCCAGCGCGGTGACGAACTGACGGTCCTTGCCGCTGTTTTCCTCGGCGAGACCATTCTCGACCGAGCTCTGGAAGGCCGCGGTTCGCGTGACGAGATGACTGACGTTGCCCATGGCGTTTATCTCCTATGAATGGCCGTTTATTTCTTTGCGGGGCGGAACGTGCCATTGCATCGGCAGTGCCGCAATGCGCGAGCGCTGGTTTTGACGTGCGAACATGCAAAACAGCCATGTCACAGGTGCGTGATTCGCTATCTGGAGTTGTGAAAGGGCGAATCAAAGCGCGGATTCGGGCGTTTTCCACCCCCATATGTTGCCCATCACGCCCGCTGGCAGTATGCCCGCGTACCACCGACGGACCCTCGGAGAGGCCAAATTGGCGAAAGAACCCGTACTGCCTAAGGATATTGCCGCGCTGTCGTTCGAGGACGCGCTGAAGGAGCTGGAGACGATCGTCCAGCAGCTCGAGCGCGGGCAGGTCAAGCTCGACGAGGCGATCACGGCCTACGAACGCGGGGCGCTCCTGAAGCGGCACTGCGAGCAGAAGCTCGCCGAGGCCAAGATGAAGGTCGAGAAGATCGTGTTCTCCGCTGATGGCACCGTCGGCAGCCAGCCCGCCGACCTCAACTAGTTCCCTCGTAGCTTGCTTGCCACCATGCCGCTGTCGTCGTTTCGCGAGTTCGAGCCCGCGCTTGCCCATGCCGCCCAGTCGGTCGAGCGCACCATGGATCATCTGCTGCATCAAGGGGAAGGCGGCGAGGCGCGCGTGGTCGAGGCCATGCGCTACTCGAGCCTGGGCGGCGGCAAGCGGCTGCGCGCCTTTTTCGTGCTGGCCGGTGCAACGTTGTTCAAGGTGGCTGCGTTGTCTTCAACTAGGACGGCGAGTGCCATTGAATTCGTGCACGCTTATTCGCTGATCCACGATGATCTGCCGGCGATGGACGATGATGATCTCCGGCGTGGCAAACCTTCGTGTCACAAGCAGTTCGACGAAGCTACGGCGATCCTGGCGGGCGACGCCCTGCAGGCGCTGGCCTTCGAGGTGCTGGCACACGAGGACACGCATGGCGACCCTGCCGTGAGGGTTGCGCTGGTTTCGGAACTCGCCAAGGCCGTGGGCGCGCACGGCATGGTGGGCGGCCAGATGCTCGACCTGCTGGCCGAGAAGGAGGGCGCGGACATGTCGATCGGCGCGATCACCCATCTGCAGCGGCTCAAGACCGGCGCGCTGATCTCGTTCTCCTGCATGGCGGGCGCCATTCTGGGCAAGGCGAGCGAGCCCATGCGCGCGGCGCTGGCGGCCTACGCGCACGATCTTGGTCTCGCCTTCCAGATCGTCGACGACCTTTTGGATATCGAAGGCACCGCCCAGGAGCTTGGCAAGACGCCGGGCAAGGACCTGGCGGCGGGCAAGGCCACCTTCGTGTCGATCCTCGGCAAGGAGCGCGCGCGCGCCCAGGCCGATCATCTGGCGCGACAGGCGGCCCAGCACCTCGAGCCGTTCGGCGAGGGTGCCGATCTGCTGAGGCAGGCAGCGAAATTCGTGGTTGCGCGACGGGCGTGAGCCCCGGCGCAGGAGTATAGTGGGTGGTTCCATGACCGGGCAAAGCAAGACGCCGCTTCTCGATACCGTCGACATTCCGGCCGACATCCGCCGGTTGAAGGCCGACCAGTTGCGCCAACTGGCCGACGAACTGCGCCAGGAGACGATCTCGGCCGTCTCCGTGACTGGCGGACATCTCGGCGCCGGGCTGGGCGTGATCGAGCTCACGGTCGCGCTGCACTACGTCTTCAACACGCCGAAGGACCGGCTGATCTGGGACGTCGGCCATCAGGCCTATCCGCACAAGATCGTCACCGGGCGACGCAGCCGCATCCGCACGCTCCGCCAGGAGGGCGGCCTGTCGGGTTTCACGCGCCGCAGCGAGAGCGAATACGACCCGTTCGGCGCGGCCCACTCCTCGACCTCGATCTCGTCCGGGCTGGGCATGGCCGTGGCGCGTGATCTCGCCGGCGGCAGCAACCATGTGGTGGCCGTGATCGGCGACGGCGCGATGAGCGCCGGCATGGCCTACGAGGCCATGAACAACGCAGGCGCGCTGCGCAGCCGGCTGATCGTGGTGCTGAACGACAACGACATGTCGATCGCCCCGCCGGTCGGCGCGATGTCGGGCCATCTGTCGCGGCTGCTGTCGGGCCGACCCTACGTCACCTTGCGCAATCTCGGCCGCACCTTCGCCGAGGCGCTGCCCAAGCCGCTCGAGCTCGCGGCCAAGCGCGCCGAGGAATTCGCGCGCGGCTTCGTGGCCGGCGGCACCCTGTTCGACGAGCTGGGCTTCTACTATGTCGGGCCGGTCGACGGGCACAATCTCGACCATCTGCTGCCGGTCCTGAAGAATGCGCGCGACAGCCGGCTCGACAAGCCGATCCTGGTCCATGTCGTCACCAAGAAGGGCAAGGGCTATCCGCCGGCCGAGGCGAGCGACGACAAGTACCACGGCGTCGTGAAGTTCGACGTCATCACCGGCAAGCAGTCGAAGCCCGCGGCCAACGCGCCGGCCTATCAGGCGGTGTTCGCCAAGGCGCTGATCGCCGAAGCCGAGGCCGACAAGAAGATCGTGGCCATCACCGCCGCCATGCCGTCGGGCACCAGCCTCGACAAGTTCGCCGAGCGCTTTCCCGAGCGCTGCTTCGATGTCGGCATCGCCGAGCAGCACGGCGTCACCTTCGCCGCGGGCCTTGCCTGCGAGGGCTTCAAGCCGTTCGCGGCGATCTACTCGACCTTCCTGCAGCGCGCCTACGACCAGGTGGTGCACGACGTCGCCATCCAGAAGCTGCCGGTGCGCTTCGCCATCGACCGCGCCGGCCTGGTCGGCGCCGACGGCGCCACGCATGCCGGCTCCTACGACGTCGCCTATCTTTCCTGCCTGCCCGGTTTCGTCGTCATGGCGGCGTCCGACGAGCTCGAGCTGATGCACATGGTGGCGACGGCCGCGCAGATCGACGACCGTCCCTCGGCCTTCCGCTATCCGCGCGGCGAGGGCGTCGGCGTCGAGTTGCCGGCCAGGGGCACGCCGCTCGAGATCGGCAAGGGCCGCATCCTGCGCGAGGGCAGCAAGATCGCGATCCTGAATTTCGGCACGCGCCTCGCCGAATGCCTGGTCGCGGCCGAGGATCTGGCGGCCAAGGGCCTCAGCACCACGGTGGCCGATGCCCGCTTCGCCAAGCCGCTCGACAGCGATCTCGTGCACCGCCTGGCGCGCGAGCACGAGGTGCTGATCACCATCGAGGAAGGCGCGATCGGCGGCTTCGCCAGCCAGGTGCTGCAGGACCTCGCGACGGCGGGCCTGCTCGATCACGGCCTGAAGGTGCGGCCGATGATCCTGCCTGACCATTTCATCGATCATGCCGCGCCCGCGCGCCAATACGCACAGGCCGGCCTCGATGCGCCGGCGATCGTGGCGACCGCGCTGGCCGCGCTCGGCCGGCAGGCCGAGCGGGCGCGCGGCAGGTCCTAGTTCAGTCCCCTGGGCTCAGTCCTTGGGCTGCGGGACGATGCGCAGATAGGGCTTGGGCGCCTTCCAGCCGTTGGGGTACTTGGCCTTGGCGGCCTCGTCTGAAACCGCCGGGACGATGATGACGTCCTCGCCGCGCTTCCAGTTGACCGGCGTCGCCACCTGGTGCCGGGCCGTTAGCTGGCACGATTCGAGGAGCCGAAGCACCTCGTCGAAGTTGCGGCCGGTGCTCATCGGATAGGTGAGCATGGCCTTGATCTTCTTGTCGGGGCCGATGATGAACACCGAGCGCACCGTGGCGTTGTCGGCGGCGGTGCGGCCTTCGGAGGTCGAGCCGGCGCCTTCCGGCAGCATGTCGTAGGCGGTCGCGACCTTGAGCTCGGGATCGCCGATCATCGGATAGGTGACGGCGTGTCCCTGGGTCTCCTCGATGTCCTTGGCCCACTTGGAATGATTGGTCACGGGGTCGACCGAGAGGCCGACGATCTTGGTGTTGCGCTTGTCGAACTCGGGCTTCAGCCCGGCCATGTAGCCCAGCTCGGTGGTGCAGACCGGCGTGAAGTCCTTGGGATGCGAGAACAGGATCGCCCAGCCGTCGCCGATCCACTTGTGGAACTCGATCGGTCCTTGCGTCGTCTCGGCTTTGAAATCGGGCGCGGTGGAGTTGATGCGAAGTGTCATGGCGAAGCCCCCTCGTTGAACATCGTGCTTTAGATCGTCCTTCCGGCCGGTCCGGTCAAGCCTTGGGAGGAATCCAGCTGATCAGGCCGATTCCGCCATCGACTTCTACCGTCGTTCCCACGACATAACGGCCAAATCTTTCCGACAAAACGGCGACAGCGACCTGGGCAATGTCGTCGGGCGTGCCGGCGCGGCCGAGCGGGATCTGGGCCACCAGCTCGCTGAGGTTGCCGGCGACGAAGCCGCCGCCCGGGATGGCGCCGGGCGCGATGGCGTTGACCCGGATGCCGTCGGGCGCCAGCACGCGGGCGAGCTCCTTCATCACCATCGTCATGCCGGCCTTCGAGGCGCTGTAGTGCGGCAGGTTCCGGGGCATCTCGCGGTGCTGCGAGGTGATCAGCAGGATGCGTCCCTTGATCTTGTTGTCGCGCATCTGACGGCCGGCCTCGCGCGCCAGGAAGAAGCCCGCGCGCAGGTTGATGTCGGTCATGGCGTCCCACGTCGCCTCCGAGACGGCGAGCGGCGTGTCGACCTCCTGGCGGCGCGGGCTCGCGGCATGGACGAACAGCGAGATCGTGCCGAGCTTCTTGAGCGCGCCGTCGAGCAGGCCCTTCCAGCCGTCGCGCTTGGCAAGATCGGCGGCGAGGAAGTCGATGCCGTCTTCGGCCGGCGGCGCTGTGATGTCGCTGCCCAGAACGGTGGCGCCCTCCGCCTTGAGGGCCTTGGCGATGCCGCGGCCGATACCGCCCGCGCAGCCGGTGACCAGGGCGCGCTCGCCCTCCAGAAGCTTCGTGCTCATGCTAAACGTTCTCTTCCTTCGATCGGGAGTGAGCCCATGGACCGCACGCGGCCGACGCTCAATCAGGTGAACATTGTAAGCGGCAATCTCGACGCATCCATCGCCTTCTATCGTCGGCTGGGAATCGACATCCCGGATGCACGGGTATGGCGGACGGCGAGCGGCGCTCATCATGCCAGCGCCGTCGAGCCGGCAGCGCCGGAAGCCGCCGGCCTCGATCTCGACAGCGCGGCCTTTGCCCGGGTGTGGAACAGAGGTTGGGCCGGCCGCACCGATCTGGCCGGCCGCGTCGTCGTCGGCTTCGCTGTGGCGGCACGTGGGGACGTCGACCGGATCTATGGCGAGATGATCGGAGCCGGGCATCGCGGGCTGCAGGCGCCCTACGATGCCTTTTGGGGCGCACGCTATGCCATCGTCGAAGATCCCGACGGCGTCGCCGTCGGCCTCATGAGCCCGGTTTCGGCCGAGCATCGCGCGCAGCCGCCGGCGGTCTGACATGGCCAAGACGCGGCTGGACGTAGCGCTGGTCGAGCGTGGGCTGGCGGAGACGCGCAGCGTCGCGCAACGCATGGTCATGGCGGGGCTGGTGTTCTCGGGGGAGCGCCGTCTCGACAAGCCGGGCCACGCCGTCGCGGACGACACGCCGATCGAAGTGCGCGGCCAGCCGCATCCCTACGCCTCGCGTGGCGGGCTGAAGCTCGCCAAGGCGCTGGATCATTTCGCCATTCCGGTCGCCGGCCGCATCGCGCTCGATGTCGGCGCCTCGACTGGCGGCTTCACCGACTGCCTGCTGCAGCGGGGCGCCGCCAAGGTCTATGCCAT
>JABCYT010000055.1 GCA_013290035.1 Alphaproteobacteria bacterium | reverse complement strand
CCCGTTCGTCGAGATCGCGATCGGCGACACCGACATCTGGGGCGTCGGACCCGATGCCGCCAACGGCACCTTCACCAAGCTGTGGGACGCCTACAATCCCAACAACACGCCGGAGGAAAAGGCGTTCGCCGCGGCTTACCTCAAGAAATACGGCAAGCCGGCGGCGGACAAGGCGTGGATGGGCTGGATCACCGCGCGCTCGCTGTTCGAATCGATCGATGCCGCGAAGTCGACCGACGCCGACAAGATCATCGCGGCGCTGGAAGCGTGGAAGGTGCCGGCCGGCAACGCCTCCTACAGCTACCGCAAGTTCGATCACCAGATGCTGCTGCGCAACCTCGCGGTGTCGGTGAAGGAGAAGATCACCGACAAGTACGACTACTTCGACGTCAAGGCGACGCTGCCGGAGAACCCCGCCGATCTCGACAAGGTATTCGGCACGCAAGAGGAGATCGGCTGCAAGATGGGCTAGCGGGCGCAAACGAAAGCGGGCGCGCCGACGATGCTGGAAATCCTTTTGTCGCAGACGGTCAGCGGCCTGGTGCTGGGCGGCCTTTACGTCCTGATCGCCATCGGCCTTTCGATCATCTTCGGCCTGCTGGGCATCGTGAACTTCGCCCATGGCGCGTTCTTCACCTTGGGCGCCTACTTCGCGCTGACCCTGGTCGAGCTCTTCGGCTGGCCCGCCGTCCTGCTGTCGCCAATCATCGTCGGAGGCATCGGCATGGTGGCCGAGCGTCTGCTGATCCGTCGATTGTACGACAAGGAGCCGCTGATCAGCCTGATCGTCACCTTCGCTCTCGCCCTGCTGATCGAGGCCACGGTTCGCCTGATCTACGGTGGCATCGGCCAGCCGTTCAGCCCGCCGCCCTTCATGGCGGGCTTCCTGATCTGGGGACCGATCCTGATCACCAAGTACCGCGTCGGCGTGCTTTTGACGACCGCCACGGTGCTGCTGCTGCTCTGGCTGTTCCTGGAGAAGACGCCGTTCGGCCGCATCCTGCGCGCCGGCTCGCGCGATCCCGAGATGGTGGGCCTTTTGGGCATCAACCTGCCCAAGGTGCTGACCTGGGTGTTCGGGCTGGGCTGCGCCATCTCCGGCATCGCCGGCATGCTGGCGGCGCCGCTGTGGACCGTCACGCCGGCGATGGCGACCAACGCCATCATGCCGGCCTTCGTCGTGGTGGCGATCGGCGGGCTGGGCTCGTTCGCAGGCGCGGTGATCGCGGGCCTGCTGGTCGGCGTCGTGGTGGCGCTCACCATCCAGTTCTGGCCAGAAGCCTCCGGCGCCGTCATGTACCTGTTCATGGCGCTGATGCTGCTGTTACGCCCGCGCGGCTTGCTGGGCGAGCGCTGGGAGCGCTTCGAATGAGCGGGCTTCTCCGTCATCCGGTCCTGTTGACCGTGCTGGTGTTGAGCGGCCTCACCCTGCTCTGGGTGCTGATCGGCGCGCCGATCAGCCTGATCACGCAGATCGCCATCTACACCTTGTATGGCGCGGGCGTCTGCCTGCTGGTGAGCTACACCGGCCTGGTGCCGTTTGGCGCCTCGGTCTTCTTCGGCTGCGCGAGCTACGCGGTCGCCTTCGCCCTGCTGCGCGGCCCCAATGTTGGAATAGGGGCCAACGAGTTCCTGGCGCTCGCTTTCGCCGTGCTCTTCTCGCTGCTGCTGGCCGCCGTCATTGCCGCGATCATTCTGCGCCGGCGCGGCCTCTATTTCTCCCTGCTGACCTTGGCCTTCTCGCAGATCGCCTTCGAGATCGCCTTCAAATGGACCGACGTCACGGGCGGCGAGAACGGCCTGCAGGGCCTGCCGCGGCCGACGTTCCCGGATGCCTGGTCGTTCCACGTCTTCACCATCGTCACGGTTGCGATCGCCCTCGGCCTGCTGTGGCGCATCGCCCATTCGCCGTTCGGCCGCAGCCTGCAGGCGGTACGCGACAACGAACAGCGGGCGCAGAGCCTGGGCTACGACACGTTCCGGCTGAAGTTCGCCTCCTTCGTGCTGATGGGCGGCTTCATCGGCTACGCGGGCGGCCTCTTGTCGCTGATGCTGAAGGGCGCCTATGCCGACAATCTCAGCTGGCAGCATGCCGGCGATTCGCTGCTGATGGCGGTGCTGGGCGGCGTGCACCATTTCCTCGGGCCGTTGTGGGGCGCCATCGCCTTCATCCTGCTGGAGGACCGGCTCTCGGCGCTGACCGAAAGCTGGTGGCTGATGTTCGCGCCGATCGTGATCCTGTTCGCGCTCGCCTCGCCCGAGGGCATCCAGGGTCTGGTGTTCCGCCTGCGCGGGCGCACCGACTGGACGCTGACCCGGCCCGGCATCCCGCCGCGACCGACGACCATCGCGCCCTGGCAGGCCGGGCATGCGACGCTCGATCCGTCGAAGCCGATCCTCAGCGTCAGCCATCTCGACAAGCGCTTCGGCTCGCTGGTCGTGGCCAGCGATGTCAGCCTGGAGGTCTACCCCTACCGGCTGCACAGCCTCATCGGCCCGAACGGCGCCGGCAAGACGACCCTCTTCAACATGCTGACCGGGCTGCTGCCCGCGGACGGCGGCGCCATCGTCTTCGACGGCCACGACATCACCCGCCTGCCCGTGCACCGGCGCATCCGGCTCGGTCTCTCGCGCTCGTTCCAGATCCTGAGCGTGTTCCCCAACCTCTCGGCGTTCGAGAACGTCCGGGTCGCGGTGCAGGCGCAGGACCGGCGGCGCTGGGGCCTGTGGCGCGACGCCTACCGCTACGACGACCTCAACGCCCGCACCTGGTCGCTGCTGGCCGCGGTCGGGCTGGAAGATCGCGCCGCCGACGCCTGCGCGAATCTCGGCCACGGCCAGCGCCGCCTGCTCGAGATCGCCATCACGCTCGCCACCGATGCGCGCCTGCTGCTGCTCGACGAGCCGCTGGCCGGCCTGGCGGAAGCCGACCGGCAGGTGGTGGGCGCGCTGATCCGCAAGCTCGCCGACAGCCATGCCGTGCTGCTGATCGAGCACGACATCGACCG
Organism: Alphaproteobacteria bacterium; assembly: GCA_013290035.1. Classification (GTDB taxonomy): domain Bacteria; phylum Pseudomonadota; class Alphaproteobacteria; order Reyranellales; family Reyranellaceae; genus Reyranella. The sequence goes on along the minus strand of JABCYT010000055.1, from coordinate 7,623 downwards.
CGTGCTGGCGCTCAGCGATCGCATCACCGTGCTGCATCAGGGCCGCCTGATCGCCGACGGCGCGCCGGCCGATGTCGCCGCCAACCCCGATGTCGTCACCGCCTATCTCGGCGCCGAACGCATCGTCCCGCCGCCTGCGCCGACCGACCTGGAACGCGCCGAGCACCTCGCCGCCCGACCGCTGCTGGTGATCGACAAGGTGCGGGCGGGCTACGCCGGCAGCGTCGTCCTGGAGGACCTCTCGCTGGTCGTCCATGAGGGCGAGGCCGTGGCCCTGCTGGGCCGCAACGGCGTCGGCAAGACGACGACCTTGCGCGCCATCACCGGCACGGTGCGCTGCGGCGCGGGCAACATCCGCCTCGACGGCGCGGAGATCGCCAACGCCCGGCCGTACGAGATCAATCGCCGGGGAGTCTCGCTGGTGCCGGAGGGCCGCCGGCTGTTCCCCAATCTCACGGTGCTGGACAATCTCCGGATCGCCATGCGCGAGGGCGGCGCATCGCTCGACGAGGTCTTCGCGCTGTTCCCCAAGCTCGGCACCCTGCAGCGCACCAAGGCCGAGAGCCTGTCGGGCGGCGAGCGCCAGATGCTGGCGATTGCCCGCGCCCTGATGGTGCCAGCCAAGGTGATCCTGCTCGACGAACCCTTCGAGGGGCTGGCGCCCACCATCGTCAAGGAGGTGATGGACGCATTGGCCAAGCTGCGCGGCCGGGTGGCCATGGTGATCGTCGAGCATCACGCCGAGACGGTCCTGCCGCTGGTCGATCGGGCCTATGTTCTGGTGAACGGGCAGGTTGCCTTCGAGGGAACCGCCAAATCGCTGGAAGGCGATGCGGCGTTGCAGGCCCGGCTGCTCGGGGTCGTGCAGAAGGAAGCGGCATAGCAGGCATCGCCAACCGATTCGCGTGGGAGGGCCGTCATGAAAACCTCGATTGCGACAGTCTCCCTGAGCGGCACGCTCGGCGAGAAGCTCGAAGCCATCGCCGCCGCCAAGTTCGACGCGGTCGAGATCTTCGAGAATGACCTCATCACCTTCAACGGCGCGCCGGCCGACGTGCGCCGCGCCTGCGCGGTGCTGGGACTGGACATCGTCACGCTGCAGCCGTTCCGCGATTTCGAGGGCATGCCGCCCGGACGGCGTGAACGGGCCATGGATCGCGCCGAACGCAAGTTCGACGTCATGCAGGAGCTCGGCACCGATCTCCTGATGATTTGCAGCAACGTGGCGGCCGAATCGCTGGGCGGCATCGACCGCGCCGCCGCCGACCTGCGCGAGCTGGGCGAGCGCGCCGCCAAGCGCGGCCTGCGCATCGCCTTCGAGGCGCTGGCCTGGGGCCGCCACATCAACGACTACCGCGACGCCTGGGAGGCGGTGCGGCGCGCCGACCATCCCGCCGTCGGCCTGGTGCTCGACTCCTTCCACATCCTGGCGCGCGGCACCGATCTCGGCGCCATCCGCGCCATCCCCGGCGACCGCATCTTCCTGGTGCAGCTCGCCGACGCGCCGCTGCTGCAGATGGACTATCTCTCGTGGAGCCGGCATTTCCGCAACTTCCCGGGCCAGGGCGAGCTGCCGGTACTCGACTTCATGGAGGCGCTGGGGACGACCGACTATGACGGCGCGCTGTCGCTGGAAATCTTCAACGACCAGTTCCGCGCCGGCTCGGCGCGCAGCCTCGCCGTCGACGGTCATCGCTCGCTGCGCTTCCTGCTCGATCAGCTCGCCGAGCGGACCGGCAAGAGGCAGCCGGGCGTGCCTGCCCTGCCGCCGCGCTCGCAGGCCAAGGGCGTGAGCTTCATCGAATTCTCGGCCGACGATGACGACGCGTCGCGTCTGGAAGAGCTTTTGGCCGGGCTCGGCTTCCGCCGCGCCGGCCGGCATCGCTCGAAGGCGGTGACGCGCTGGAGCCAGGGCGACATCAACCTGGTCGTGAACCGCGAGAAGGAAGGCTTCGCCCATTCCTTCAACATCGTGCACGGCTCGGCCGTCTGCGCCCTGGGCCTCGCCGTCGACGACGCGGTGGCGACCTTCCAGCGCGCCACCCTGTTGCTCGATCCTCCGTTCCGCCAGGCCGTCGGGCCGGGCGAGCTCGACATCCCGGCGGTGCGCGGCGTCGGCGGCAGCCTGGTCTATTTCCTCGATTCGACCAGCGCGCTCGGCCGGGTGTGGGACATCGAGTTCGACGACACCGGCGAGACGGGCAACGACGCCGGACTCACCGGCGTCGATCACATCTCGCAGTCGATGCAATACGAGGAGATGCTGACCTGGCTGCTGTTCTACACCTCGCTGCTTGATCTCAGGAAGATCCCGCCCCAGGAGGTCGCCGATCCGGGCGGCCTGGTGTTGAGCCAGGTGGTCGAATCGCCCGACGGCGGGCTGCGCATCGTGCTCAACGCCTCGCAAAGCCAGCGCACGCAATCGTCGCGCTTCCTCAACGAGCTGTTCGGCTCGGGCGTGCAGCACATCGCCCTGGCCACCGACGACCTTGTGGCGACCGTGGCGCGGCTGGAACAGAACGGCGTGCGCCTGCTCGTCATTCCGGAGAATTACTATGACGACCTGGAAGCCAAGACCGACCTGCCGGCCGACCAGCTGGCGATGCTGAAGGCGCACAACATCCTCTACGACCGCGAGGGCAACGCGGAATACCTGCAGGTCTACACCGAGACCTACGATCAGCGATTCTTCTTCGAGATCGTCCAGCGCCGCGGCTATCGCGGCTATGGCGCCGCCAACGCGCCGGTCAGGCTCGCCGCGCAGGCCCGCCTGTCGGCGGATGGCACCACGCTCGGCGTCTGATCAGGCCGTCACCTCGATGACGCCGGCTGCCTCGGCGGCGACGACGCTGCCGATCACGGCGGCCACCGGCGTGCCGCGCTGCTTGAGGTCGGCCAGGAGGCCGGCCAGCCGCGCCTGCGGCACGGCGATCAAAAGGCCGCCGGAGGTCTGGGCATCGGCCAGCAGCAGGCGCTGCGGCTCGGCGAGACCGTCGGCAAAGCGGGCGTTGGGCGCGGCGTACTCGAGGTTGCGCTTGGTGCCGCCCGGGCAGAGGCCGGCCTGCAGGAAGGTCTCGACCTTGTCGAAGATCGGCACGGCGGCGTAGGACAGGCAGGCGCCGATCGGCCGGCCGGCTGCGGTCGACGAGGCGCGCAGCATGTTGCCGAGATGGCCCAAGAGGCCGAAGCCCGTGATGTCGGTGCCGGCCGTGGCGTGCGCCGCCACCATCGCCTCGGCGGCATGGCGGTTCAACGTCGTCATCGAACGGATCGCGGCCTGCAGCACGCTCTCGGGGGCGGCGTTGCGCTTCACCGCCGTGGTCAGCACGCCCGTGCCGATCGGCTTGGTCAGCACCAGCACGTCGCCGGGACGGGCACCGGCGTTGGAAACGATGCGGTCGGGATGGATCGTGCCGGTGACGAACAGGCCGAATTTCGGTTCCTCGTCGACGATCGAATGACCGCCGGAAATCGCGATGCCGGCCTCGGCGCAGATCGCGGCCGCGCCGTCGAGCACCTGGCGCAAGGGCGCCGTGCCCAGCCGGTCGACCGGCCAGGCGACGAAGCTCAGCGCATTGAGCGGCGTGGCTCCCATGGCGTAGATGTCGGAAAGCGCATTGGTGGCGGCGATGCGGCCGTAGTCGAACGGGTCGTCGACGATGGGCGGAAAGATGTCGACCGTCTCGACCAGGGCGAGATCGTCACGCAGCCGGATGACGGCGGCATCGTCGGAGGTGTCGTGGCCGACCATCACGCGCGGATCGGTCGCGATCGGCAGGCCGCTCAGGGCGGCATGAAGATCGGACTGGCTGATCTTGGCGGCGCAGCCGGCGAAGCGCGCCAGTTCGGTCAGGCGCGGCGGGGTGCTCTCCGGCGAAATGGGCTTCAGCGGCGGGGTCGCGACGTTCATGGCTTTCTCCCACGGCTCGGAAACTTCAGAGGGGCGGATGATCCGACGGCGCGCGCCTCCGCACAAGGGCGGGCAAAAACCCTATTTTGGGGCACCCGGCAGGAAATCGTCGAGCGGCACGCCGAAGCTGTTGAGCGCCCACGAGACGAGGTTGTACTGGCCGACGGTGAAGACCGCGTCCATCAGCTGTTCGGTCGAGTATTTCTTCGACAGCGCGGCCCAGGTGGCGTCGGAGACCACCGAATTCTCGTAGAGATCGTCGGCCACCTGCAGCAGCGCCGCCTCGTGCTCGCTCCAGCCCGCCGCCTTCGGCCCCTGCTTCAGCCGCTCGATGTCGACGTCGGAGACGCCGCCCCGTTTGGCGATGAGCTCGTGCTGGGCGAATTCATATTCGGCCTGATTCAGCCAGCCGATGCGCAGGATCAGAAGCTCGCGGTCGCGGAACGGCAGGGTCTGCTTGCTGAGGATATGGCCGGCGAACGGGGTCCAGCGCTTCACCAGCGACGGGTGGTGGGCCAGCACCTTGAAGATGTTGAAGACCTGCCCGTTCATGGCGTTCTTCTCGACGGTCGTGCGGTCCTCCGCCGCCATGGTCGACAGATCGCGCATGGGAATGCGCTGCTTGCGCTTGATCACCGTGTTTCCTCCCTCGGCAACAGGCCGGCAATCTAGCAGACTGCCGGCGCGCCTAGGGAACTGGCTTGTTCGCGTCCGCGAGCGCCTTGACGCCGACCCATCCCCAATAGACGCGATGGTGGGCGATGAGCCCGCCGGCGATGTCGATCACTTCGACCAGGTCGACCTGATCGCCCTGCGGTGTCTCGCGCGGATATTCCCAGACGAGCTGCCAGCCGTTGGCGAAGAACGTTCCGGTTCGATACCAGCGGCCAAGACCGCCTTTGGGATTGCGGAACCCGGCTTCGAAGAAGGACCGGATGGCGGCTTTTCCGTTCAGGACGCCGCGGGTCATGTCCTTCACCGTCGCCAGGACCAGGGGCGATTCGAAGACGGCGTCCTCGGCGTAAAGCGCCATCAGGCCATCGATATCGCGCGCCACGATCGTCTCGTGCCACTGTTCGTAGATGTGGCGGATCTGGGCATCGGTATTCTCCGTCATCGTTGGCGCCTCCTTCAATTCGATCACCATCTCGATCTCGACCGCCATCTGCCCCGTCAGCGCCGCCATGCCGACCGCGGCGCGCGCGCCGCGGCCCGCTTCGCCGAAGACCTCGACCATGAGATCGGAGAAGCCGTTGATGACCTTGGGCTGTTCGCGGAAATCCGGCGCGGCATTGACCATGCCCAGCACCTTGACGACGCGGGCCACGCGATCGAGCGAACCGGTGAGCAGGCGGATGCGCGCCAGCATGGCAAGGCCCGCCACGCGCGCTGCCGCATAGGCCTGTTCGACGCTGAGATCGGCCCCGGCCTTGCCGACGACATAGCTGCCATCGGCGCGCTGCGGTCCGCAGCCGGACAGAAACAGCAGGTTGCCGACCTGCACGCCCGCAACGTAGTTGCCGGCCGCCTTGGGCGGCGGCGGCAGCTCGAGGGCGAGATCATGCAGTTTCTGCTCGGCGCTCATGGCCTGTTCTCCCGGGTCACCAGCAAATCGCCGACGACGGCGGTGAGCACGATGGCGCCGCCCAGGCAGGTGGCGAGCGGCGGCACCTCGCCGAAGGCGAGCCAGACGAGGGCCGGCGCCAGCGGCGTTTCGAGCGCGCCCATGAGGGCGGAGCGCGTGGCCGAGATCAGCCGCGTGCCGGTCGTGAGCAAGAGCATACCCAACCCGAACTGCGTCGTGCCGAAGAGGGCGAGATAGAAGAAATTCGAGCCCGTGACGCCCGCCGGATCCGCCCACGGCCAGACAACGAGCGCGCACAGGAAGGCCGATAGCGACGCCGCCGGCAACATGCTGACGTCGCGATGCCGGCGGATCACCACCATCATGGTCGAGATCAGGATCGTCATGACAAGCGCCAGGAAGTTGCCGAGCAGGTGGCCGGAGGCCAGTGCCGCACCGACCGTGACGACCACACCCAGGAGCGCCACCAGGCTGGCTGCAAGCGTGGTCCAGCGCTCGCGCGCGCCGGTCCACGCCCAGGCCAGCCCTGCGGTCATGAACGGCGCCGTGGCGTTGATCACCAGGACGTCGGCCACCGTGGTCTCGCGCAGCGCATTGATGAAGCAGATGGTGGCGACCGTCGAGCAGGCGGCCGCGACGAGACCGGCCCGGCCGATACGCCGGACGGCCAGGACCGCCCCGGCGCCCTCCCGCCAGACGATGTAGCCCGCGATGAGCAACCCGCCGAACAGGCCGCGCCAGAACAGCATGGTCCAGACGTCCGTATCGATCAGCCGGGTGAAGAAGCCGGCCGTGCTGAAAGCGAAGGCCGACAGCACCACCAGGGTCACGCCCTGCCAAGCCTGGCTCCTGTCTTCGGTCATGGCGGCGACGCTCGCGATAGACATTTCTTCACCCTTCGGCCTGTGTTTCGAGATCACCCTAGCGCCGGGCTACTGACATCGTTATGTCAGGAGTGTCGTCCCTGCTTCGGAGGTCGATTGCATGCGTGCCGACCGGCTGTTCGACGTCATCCAGGTCCTGCGCTCGGCCAAAAAGCCGGTCACCGCCGCCGCGCTGGCCGACGAGCTGGAAGTCACGGTGCGCACAATCTATCGCGACGTGGCGACCCTGCAGGCCCGCCGCGTGCCGATCGAAGGCGCGCCCGGCCTGGGCTACGTGCTGCGCAAGGGTTTCGACCTGCCGCCGCTGATGTTCACGATCGACGAGGTCGAGGCCATCACGGTCGGCGCCCGGCTGGTGCAGCGCCTGCGCGATTCGGAGCTGCAGCAGGCGGCCAAGCGGGTGCTCGACAAGGTGACGGTCGTGTTGCCCGAGAGCCTGCGCTCACACGTCGCGGGCGCGCCGTTCTACGTGTCGAGCGGAAGCGCCGCCAGCCCGCACGGCGTCGACGTGGCGCAGGTGCGCAGCGCCATCCGCGACCGGCGCAAGATGCGCATTTCCTATGTCGACGAGAAGAGCAAGCGCACGCGACGCACGATCTGGCCGCTCGCCATGGCCTATTACGTCGACGTGACGCTGGTCGGCGCCTGGTGCGAGCTCAGGAAGGATTTCAGGAATTTCCGCGTCGAGCGGATCGCGGCGTCACGCGTGCTGGCGCAGCGTTTCCAGGATCACAACGGACAAAAGCTGGCCGAATGGCTGGCGCTGCCCAAGGATCGGCCGGTGACGCCGCTGTAAGCTTCCTCGGCGGCGGGACGATCGAATGCGACGAGCTGTGCCGCCGCCAGCCGGGCATGGCCGCGCGTGGTGAACTGTGCGCCATCGAGCGCGAAGAAGGGCCGGGCCAATGCATGGAAGCGGAAGGCGTTGCCTTCCTTGACGACGACACCCGCGGGCTTGCCCCAGACTTCGACGACGAAGGGTTCGGTCATGGCTTGGATCTCCCTGGTCACTCTCGACATGGTCTCGATCCGACGCTTCGACAATGGTTGAGATTGTCGAAGTTGGCCTGACACGAAGCAAAGCCCCTTCATGCGGCGCCAATGTGGCGATGAATTCTTCTGCACTGACGTTGAGAACATCGCTCGCAACGTGACGAGCGGATGAACACCCTTCACTTGTCATGCAGAGGGGGCACGGCCTGCCTGAGATCGTCCTGCGTGTAGGGCTTGCGGATGAAGCTGAT
>JABCYT010000054.1 GCA_013290035.1 Alphaproteobacteria bacterium | reverse complement strand
TCCTGCTTTTCGTAGGTCTCGGCGAGGAGGATGAGAGGCGTGGTCGTGACCTGCTGGAGAACTGCGATCAGCAGCCCAGCCAGAAGCCCGGCCAAAAGGCCGACCGACAACACCCGCGCGAGCATTGGCCCAGCCTCAGTGGCAGGGAAAGCTCAGGCCATGACGTGTGTCGTGTGCCGCGTTGTGAATGAACTCGGGATAGGCAAAGCCGGTCAGGAAAACCAGGCCGAGCCCCAGGAGCAGGGCGATGCCTGCCGCGCGCAACGCTTCGCTTCGTTCTGTCGTCCGGACGACGGGAGCAGTCGTACTGGCCATGTCAAATCTCCTTGGCTGCCCCTCCGGCAGCCCGATTGCACGATACGACGGCAGGTCTCCTGGCTCTCGGGTCTTCGCCTTTGGCCACCTTCCCGGTTTCCCAGTGGTGTCTCGGCCATCGGCTTGCCGACTACAGTTGCGGGGGCAGCCGCGGATTGGGGGCGCAAGAACCCCTTACCGCATTCCCTTTTGATCCCCGTGAGGGGCACCGTCGCCCGCTTGATACGAGCCGCGATGAAGCCCCGTCAACGGGATTCAGCCGGCCGTTGCCCCGCCTTGCTGGCCGGTGCATAGGCAACCATTGTGCACGCCCCAACCGGAAAGCAGGCATGGATGCCGCCCGAGTCCGACGAAACCGCACACCACAAGGCCAAAATGGCCCATCGCAAGGCCGTCCAGGACGCCGAAGTCGCCGGCAAGACCGTCGAGAAGGGCCTGCTGATCATCCATACCGGCAAGGGCAAGGGCAAGTCGACGGCGGCGTGGGGCCTGCTGCTGCGCGCCGTGGGCCGCGGCTTTCGCTGCGGCGTCGTGCAGTTCGGCAAGGGCGCCTGGCAGAGCGGCGAGCGCACTGCGATCGAGCGCCTCGGCGCCCAGGTCGAGTGGCACACGCTGGGCGAGGGCTTCACCTGGGAGACCCAGGACCGCGACCGCGACGTCGAGGCGGCCCGGCGCGCCTGGGCCAAGGCGCGCGAGTTGATGGCCAATCCCGCGATCCGCCTGATCGTGCTCGACGAGCTCAACATCGCCCTGCGCTATGATCATCTCGACATCAAGGAAGTGGTCGAGGCGCTGAAAGCGCGCCGCGGCGACCAGCACATCGTGGTCACCGGCCGCAACGCCAAGCCCGAGCTGATCGCGGCGGCCGACCTGGTGACCGAGATGATGCCGGTGAAGCACCACTTCGCCGCCGGCGTGAAGGCGCAGGAGGGCATCGAATTCTGATGAGCGCCCGCGCCCTCATGATCCAAGGCACGGGCTCCGATGTCGGCAAGTCGCTGCTGGTGGCGGGCCTCGCCCGCGTCTTCACGCGGCGCGGCCTGAAAGTGCGGCCGTTCAAGCCGCAGAACATGTCGAACAATGCCGCGGTCACGGCCGACGGCGGCGAGATCGGCCGCGCCCAGGCCTTGCAGGCGCGCGCCGCCCGGATCGCGCCCAGCGTGCACATGAACCCGGTGCTGCTGAAGCCCCAGAGCGAGATCGGCGCGCAGGTCGTCGTGCAGGGCAAGGTCCTGGGCACTGCCAAGGCGCGCGATTACCAGGCGATGAAGCCCAAGCTTCTGGGGGCTGTGCTCGAAAGCTTCGGACGGCTGGCAGCGGAGGCAGACCTCGTCCTGGTCGAGGGCGCGGGCTCTGCCTCGGAGGTCAACCTGCGCGCAGCCGACATCGCCAATATGGGCTTTGCGCGCGCCGCTGACGTTCCCGTCGTGCTGGTGGGCGACATCGACCGCGGCGGCGTGATCGCCAGCCTGGTCGGCACCAAGGCCGTGATCGATCCGGCCGACGCGGCGATGATCGTCGGCTTCATCGCCAACCGTTTCCGCGGCGATCCGTCGTTGTTCGACGACGGCATGAAGACCATCGCCCGTCATACCGGCTGGCGCGCGCTGGGTCTGGTGCCGTTCTTCGAGGCAGCGCACCGATTACCGGCGGAAGATGCGCTGGGGCTTCCGGGCCGAAGCGTTGGCACCGCGGATCGTACGCGCATCGTCGTGCTGGCCTATCCGCGTATCGCCAATTTCGACGATTTCGATCCGCTGCGGCTGGAGCCCGATGTCGATCTCGTCTTCGTGCGACCCGGCGAACCGCTTCCCGGCGACGTGTCACTGGTCGTCCTGCCCGGTTCGAAAGCCACCATCGCCGACCTTGCCGCTCTGAGGCAGGCCGGATGGGACATCGATTTGCGGGCGCATCTTCGGCGCGGCGGACACGTGCTGGGCATCTGCGGCGGCTACCAGATGCTGGGAAGGAAGATCTCCGATCCCCACGGCATCGAGGGTCCCCCGGCCACGGTCGAGGGGCTGGGCCTGCTCGACATCGAGACGGTGCTGGAAGGCGACAAGGTGCTGGTCGAGATCACCGGCGAGACCGTCTCCGAAGGCGTGCCCTTCAAGGGCTACGAGATGCATATTGGACGGACGACCGACTCGCCGCGCCCGCTGCTGAGGCTGTGCAACGGCCAGCATGATGGCGCGGTGAGCGCCGACGGCCACATCGCCGGTTGCTATATCCATGGCCTCCTCGCCGACGACCGCCAGCGTCGTCACTGGCTGCAGCGCATCGGGACGCAGGCCTCGACGTTTTCCTACGAGTCGGAGATCGACACGACACTCGATCTGCTGGCCGACCACGTCGAACGGCACGTCGATTGCGACCTGCTGCTCGAGCTGGCCCGCGAACCGAGATTACGCGGGTGAGGGCTTCCGGGCCGAACATGGTCGCGCGTCTCGCGATGCACAGCGGCTTTGTCCTTGCCAGTCTGATCTGCATCCTGCTGGCGCACTATGCCGCCGTGCTTCCCCATGAATACGCGCATTCCTTCATGGCTTTTGCGCTCGGCTACAAGAGCGATCCGCTGGTCATTCATTTCGGCGGCACAAGCGTCGGCAACCGGATCTCGCTGATCAACATCGACGAGCGGGTCGACTACGTCCCCATGTTCGCGCGGGGCGACGGATGGGCGGCGGCCCTTGTGGGCTTTGCCGGCCCGGGATTGGCCAACGGCACGATGTATCTCGTGTCGCTCTTCCTGCTGCGTTGGCCGATCGTGCGCCGCAATGTCTGGCTCTTCACGCTGGTCTTCTGGTTCAACTTCATGAATGTCGCGAACTTCTTTTGCTACGTGCCGATCCGCACGTTCGCCTCCCATGGCGACATAGGCCACATCACGCAGGGGCTCGGCCTACCGCCCTGGTTGGCTCTGGTCGTCCTGGGCACTCCCACCGCCCTCGCCATGTGGTTCCTCTACACGCGCACCCTGCCCCAGGCGCTTGGCCGAATTGCGCCGGATTCTTCCTTCCGACGGGGTTTCATCGTCAGCCTGAGCGTCGTGATCATGTTCGGCTATTTCGGCCTCGCCGGATTTGTCGCCTATGGCGAGCCGTCGCACACGCTGTCGGCGCTGTCGCTGGGCCTCATCCCGATCCTGTTGATCCTTTGTCGGCCGTCGCGTCGCTGGATGCGAACCCGCGTCGAAGCCTCCCGCGATCCGATAGGACTCAAAGCCTGAGGCCGAGCGCGATCACGGCCAGCACGGCGATCTGCAACCCGCAGGCCGTGCGATAGAGTCTCAGCGCCAACCGGATATCGCGCGCGCCAAGCTCGCTGTTTCCCTCGCCGACCCAGCGCTCCTCGACCGCCACGCCGTGGTAGATTCGCGGGCCGGACAGCCGGATGCCGAGCGCGCCGGCCACAGCCGCTTCCGGCCAGCCGGCATTGGGCGAGCGATGATAGCGGGCGTCGCGGCGCACCGTCGCCAGGGCGCCACCCGGCGACAGCCCAAGCAGCGCCGCTGCCAGCACCAGCCACAGCGCCGAGAGGCGCGACGCCGGCAGGTTCACGAGATCATCGCAGCGCGCCGCCGCCCAGCCGAAGGCGAGATGGCGTTCCGACTTGTGTCCGATCATGCTGTCGGCGGTATTGATCGCCTTGTAGGCGAGCCCGCCCGGCAGGCCGGCGAAGATCATCCAGAAGAGCGGCGCCACCACGCCATCGGAGAAATTCTCGGCCAGGCTCTCGATCGCCGCACGGCAGACCGCGGCCTCATCGAGATTTTTCGTCTCTCGGCCGACGATCCGCGACACGGCCTGCCGGCCGGCTTCGATACCGTCGCGCTCCAGCGCGGTCGCCACCGCCGCCACATGCGCCGCGAGGCTGCGCTGCGCCAGCAGGCTGCTGCCCAGCACGCCGCAGATCAGCAGGGAGACGAATTCGGGAAAGAGCGATGCCACGACATCCGTGACGATGAAGCCCGACAGTATCGCGACGGCCAGCAGCAGCAGCAGGGCTGCAACACCCCGCGATCGCCGGGTCTCGAACGAAAGCGTCGGCGAATTCCACGCCTCGTCACACCATGCTATGAGCCGGCCCATCCACGTCACCGGGTGACCGACAAGGCGGTAGACGGCGTCCGGATATCCGATGATCGCTTCGGTCGCGACGGCAATGAGGGCGAGGTCGGCGAACATGGCAGATGTGCCTATCACGGGGCCTGCGGCATCGGAACCGGTGGTGCACGGCGGCGATTTGAGCGCGGTACGGCGCCGCTTCGCCCAGGCACCCCGACCCTGGATCGATCTTTCGACCGGCATCAACCCCGTCGCCTATCCGGTGGGCCGGTTGCCGCCGGAAACCTGGTCGCGCCTGCCGACGCGCGAGGCGGAGCAGGAGCTGCTCGCGGCGGCCGCGCGCCGCTACGGCATCGCCGATCGCGCAACGATCGTCGCCGCGCCCGGGACCCAGGCGCTGATCCAGCTCGTGCCGCGGCTGATGCCGAGATCGCGGGTCGCCATCGTCGGGCCAACCTACGCCGAGCATGAACTCTGCTGGCGGCGCGCCGGTCACGACGTGATCGCCGTCCTCGATATCGCCGACGCATCAAGTGCCGACATCGTCGTGGTCGTCAATCCGGACAATCCCACCGGGCGGCTGATCGCTCCGCCAGCGCTGCGTGCCGTCGACGCGGCATTGCTGGTCGTCGACGAGGCCTTCATCGATTTCCTTCCAACCGCGGCGAGCCTTGCCGGCGATCTGCCCAACAACACCGTCGTCCTGCGATCCTTCGGCAAGACCTACGGCCTGGCGGGCGTACGCCTGGGCTTCGCCGTCGCCCCCGCACGCTTTGCGCGGCGGCTGCGGGACGAGCTCGGTCCGTGGGCGGTGTCCGGCCCCGCCTTGGAGATAGGCCGGATGGCGCTTGGCGACGAGGCGTGGTTGCAAGCGGCGGCGAAGCGCTTGGCGGCGGATCAAGAGAGACTCGATGCGCTGCTGATCGAGGCGGGATTCACGATCCTGGGTGGAACGACATTGTTCCGGCTGGGCGAGCATCCACAGGCAACACGCCTCGCCGACGTGCTGGGCCAGCAAGGAATTCACGTCCGCGCTTTTGCCGACCGGCCGACCTGGCTGAGGTTTGGATTACCCGCAAACCAAGAAGGATTCCGCCGCCTGACAACGGCCCTAAGCCGTCAGGTGCCGCAGAAGGTCTGGCAGACGCGCTGATCTTCCGGCGGCGGCTCGGCGTAGGCGGCGAATTCGGCGCGGTCCTCGAAAGGAAGCGCGAGCACCTTCAGCAATTCCTCGAACGGCGCCAAGTCGTCGCGCTCGACCGCGGCGGCGAGCGCCGCCTCGACGCGATGGTTGCGCGGAATGTAGGCGGGATTGGCCGAGCGCATCGCCGCCCGGTGGCTCGCCGTGTCCTGCGGCTCGCGCGCCAGCCGCTCGCGCCAGCGCGCGGCCCAGGCATCGTAGGCATCGGGGTTCTTGAACAGGGGCAGGACCCCGGCGTCCAGTTCGGGATCGAGCCGGCGGAAGGTCAGGGTGAAGTCGGCCTCGCCCTCGGCCATGGCGTTCAGCAGGTCCTGCGCCAGGGCGCCGTCGCCCGCCTCGGCCGTGAACAGGCCGAGCTTGCGCCGCATGCCGTCGATCAGCGCCCCCGCGTAGCGCGCCTGGAAGGCGCCCAGCGATTCGTTGGCGATGGCCAGCGCCGCATCGGTGTCGCCGGCCAGCAAGGGCAGCAGGGTCTCGCCGAAGCGCGCCAGGTTCCAGTGGGCGATGCGCGGCTGGTGGCCGTAGGCGTAGCGGCCGCCGTGATCGATGGAGCTGAACACGGTCTCGGGATTGTAGGCGTCCATGAAGGCGCAGGGACCGTAATCGATGGTCTCGCCGGCGATCGAGCAATTGTCGGTGTTCATGACGCCGTGGATGAAGCCCACCAGCATCCAGCGGGCGATCAGCTCGGCCTGGCGCGCGATCACGCGATCGAACAACGCCCGATAGGGCTCGGCCGCGCCGCGGGCGTCGGGATAGTGGCGGGCGATGACATGGTCGGCCAGCAAGCGCAGCGCCTCGGCGTCGCCGCGCGCGGCGAAGAACTGGAAGGTGCCGACGCGGATGTGGCTCGACGCCACGCGCGTCAGCACCGCGCCGGGCAGCGCCGTCTCGCGCATCACCGGCTCGCCGGTCGCCACGGCGGCCAGCGACCGCGTGGTGGGGATGCCGAGCGCCGCCATGGCCTCGCTGACGATGTATTCGCGCAGCACCGGACCCAAGGCCGCCCGCCCGTCGCCGCGGCGCGAGAACGGCGTCGGCCCCGAGCCTTTGAGCTGGAGGTCGCGACGGAGGCCGTCGGGGCCCACGATCTCGCCCAGCAGGACGGCGCGTCCATCGCCCAGCTGCGGCACGAAGTTGCCGAACTGGTGGCCGGCATAGGCCAACGAGATCGGCTCGGAGCCCGGCGCGATGCGATTGCCCGCCAGGACCGCCACGCCCTGCGGCGACGCCAGCGCCTCGGCATCGAGGCCGAGCTGGGCGGCGAGAGCCGTGTTGAGCTTGATCAGGCGCGGCGCCGCGACCGGTGTCGGCGGCAGGCGCGCGTAAAAACGCTCCGGCAGGCGAGCATAGCTGTTGTCGAACGGCAAGCCGACGGGCTCACCGATGGCCGGGGCGAAACCCGATGCCGGCGCGTCGTGCAGGAAGGGCAGGCCCGTGTCGTTTGCCATTCATTCTATGTAGGCGCCGCAGTCAGGTGCCGCAACCACACTCGGTGTCATCCCGAGCAAGCCCTGTGCGATGTCTAATCGTCGTAGCTCGCCGTGGTGATGCCGCTCACGCGATCATACCGCAGCTTGATCTTGGTGAGGGTGCAGAGGTTCAGGTTCTGCCAGACGGCGGGGGCGCCTTCGTCGGCAAATCCGATCTTCATGTCGGCCTGGCAGTAGGTCGTCGGGGCATTGAAGGTGACCTGGCGGCGCTCGCCCGCCTTGATCACCGGCGGACGGAGGACATTGGGCGTCCACATGTTGAAATCGCTCTCCGACACGAACATCTGGCTGATCGGATAGCCGGTGGCATTGATCAGCAGGAAGCTCGTCTCCTGGGCAAGCGCGTCGCCCGCGCCCAGCGAAAGAGCGGCGACCAACAATGAACGCAACATCTGAAGAATTCTCCTGTGTCGGGGGTCCATCCTATCGCCGCCACGCGAGCGCCCTCAAGCACTGCACCTTGTCTCGAATCGCCGAGACGCGCTACAGGTAAGACGATGCCGACGGTCCGCCCCGCGCCGCAGTATCTTGCAATCGCCGCGCTGCTCGCGGCGCTGCAACTTGCCACGCCGGCAAGAGCTGACGATGTCCGTGGGCGCAGCGGCTTCTATGTCGGCGGCCATGTCGGCTACATGTTCGGCAACGCCAACGCCACGCTCGCCGATCCGATCGGTGTCGCCGCGGCAGGCGGCATCACACCCTACGGCGCTTTCATCGGCGGCGTGCAGGGGGGCTACGAGCATTTCTTCGCCTCGCGACTGATGCTGGGCATCGAGCTCGACGCCTCCTTCGCCGACTACCTGGATCCGAATCAGGTGCTTTCCTACCGCGCCACCGGCACGGGCACGGCCACCGAGCAGCTCGAATACCTGGCGAGCCTGCGCGGCAGGGTCGGATACGACATGGCAGGCTGGACGCCTTTCCTCACCGGCGGCGTCGCCTGGGCGAGCACGCGCTTCTCGCGCATCGACCTCACCACCGGCAACGAGGATGCCAATCCCAGCAGAATACGCGCGGGTTATGTGCTGGGCGGCGGCGTCGACTACCGGCTCGACCAGCGCTGGTCGGCGCGCGCCGAATATCTCTACACCAATCTCGGATTGACCGGCTTCCTCTTCGGTTCCGCCCCGGCGCGCTACGATTCGCAGTACGACCTGCACCGCTTTCGAGTCGGGCTGAACTACAAGTTCGGCGAGGTCGACGATCCGAAGAAAAAGAGAGACGACCGCGGCCCCGGCAGCTGGGAAATCCACGGCCAGACCGCCTTCGTCTACCAGGGCTATCCGCCGTTCGCCGCGCCTTACGACGGCGCCCAAAGCCTGCCGTCCAGTGGCCAGAGCCGCCAGACCTGGGCCGTGTCGGCCTATCTCGGCGTGCGCCTGTGGCAGGGCGGCGAATTATACTACAACCCCGAGCTGCTGCAGGGCTTTGGCCTTGCCCAGACCCAGGGCGCCGCCGGCTTCCCCAACGGCGAAGCGCAGCGCGCCTTTCCCTACCCGCGCTACAGCACGTCGCGCCTGTTCCTGCGCCAGACCTTCGGGCTGGGGGGCGAGCGCGAGAAGGTCGAAAGCGACATCGACCAGCTGTTCGGCGAGCGCGACGTATCGCGCGTCACGATCACGGCCGGTCGCTACGCCGTGCAGGATATTTTCGACAACAACGCCTACGCCAACGATCCCCGCGTCGACTTCCTCAACTACTCGATCTGGGCGGCGGGCGCGTTCGACTATGCCGCCGACAGCGTCGGCTACACCTGGGGCGTCACCGGCGAGCTCAACGGGCCGTACTGGACGGCGAGGCTGGGCTACTTCCTGGAGCCGGCTTTCAGCGATACCAACGTCTTCGATCTCGCCCTGTTCTCGCGCGGCGGCTATGTCGGCGAGCTGGAGCTGCGCTACGCGCCCTACGGCCGGCCCGGTGCGGTCCGCCTCGGTACCTGGCTCAACTCCGCCTTCGCCGGCTCCTACAACGCTGCGGTGGCGCTCGCCGCCGTCAGCCCCGGCCTCAGCCCCAACGACACGATCGCGTTCACCCACCAGGGCCGCACCAAATACGGCTTCTATGTCAACCTCGACCAGGAGCTCAGCGACAATGTCGGCGCCTTCGCCCGTTTCAGCTGGAACGACGGCCGCACCGAGATCATGTCCTTCACCGACATCACGTCCAGCGTGTCGGGCGGTCTTTCGATCAAGGGCGGGCCATGGGGTCGGCCGAACGACACGATCGGCATTGCGGGCGCCGTGAACTGGATCTCGGCCGACCTCGCCAACTACCTGGCCGCCGGCGGGCTGGGCATCATGATCGGCGACGGCGCGCTCACCTACGCCTCGGAGGTCGTGACCGAGACCTATTACTCCCTGCGTGTCGCCAAGGGCCTCTACGTCACCGCCGACTACCAGTTCCTCGCCAATCCCGCCTACAACGCCGTGCGCGGCCCGGTGCACGTGTTCAGCGGACGGTTGATGGCGAAGTTCTGATCCGTACGTTAGAGAGAAGAGGCGTTTTAGAGAGAAGATATGGCGACGCTGCTGATCAGCCATCCGTCGTTCCTCGAGCACGACACCGGCCCTTACCATCCGGAGCGGCCCGACCGGCTGCGCGCCATCCTGTCGGTCCTCGAGGATCCGGCCTTCGACGGCCTGGTCCGCCTCGCCGCCCCCGCCGCCTCGATGGAAGAGATGACGCGTGTCCATCCGCGGGACTATGTCGAGGCGATCCTCGGCATCCGGCCCGGCCCCGGCGAATACGTCCAGGTCGACGGTGACACCGTGATGAGCCAGGGCAGCGCCGAGGCCGTACGGCGCGCCGCGGGCGCGGTGGTGGCCGGCGTCGAGGCGGTGATGGAGGGCAAGGTGCGGACGGCCTTCGCAGCGGTCCGCCCGCCCGGCCACCACGCCGCCCCCAGCATTCCCGGCGGTTTCTGCCTGATCAACAACGTCGCCGTGGGCGCCCGCCACGCCCAGGCGAAATACGGCGTGGAGCGGGTGGCGATCCTCGATTTCGACGTCCACCACGGCCAGGGGACGCAGGCCGTCGTCGAGCCCGATCCCACTCTCTTCTATGGCTCGACGCATCAGTATCCGCTCTATCCCGGCACCGGCTCCGCGCGCGAAACCGGCACGGACAACAATGTCGTCAACGTGCCTCTGCGCGCCGGCTCGGGCAGCGCCGAGTTCCGCGCCGCCTGGAGCGAGCGCATCCTGCCCCTGCTCGACGATTTTGCGCCCGAGCTCGTCATCGTGTCGGCGGGCTTCGATGCGCATCGCGCCGACCCGCTGGCGCAGCTCGAGGTCGAGACCGAGGATTTCGTCTGGCTGACCGAGGAGCTGCTGGCGATCGCGGACCGTCACGCCCAGGGCCGGCTGGTCTCCGTCCTCGAAGGCGGTTACGACCTCAACGCGCTCGCGGAGTCGGCCGCCACGCACGTGCAGAGCCTTATGCGGGCCGGCGAAGGCGGCTGATCAGCTCGGATTGTCGAAGCTGAACACGCTGCTCGCCTCGTCATAGGCGGGGGGACGACTGAGTTTCCGCAATTCGCGCCAATCATTTTGGCCAGTCCGCTTGCATAGGAGCGGGAACGCGAGGGGGTACATCGATCTGACGAGATGATTCCGTTTGGCAGGAGCGACCCACCTCACCCT